>CAIMVD010000101.1 GCA_903844815.1 uncultured Bacteroidota bacterium
AATGAAAATAAATAGAATGCCACAACTGAATATCAGGTACTTACTAAAATAAAATACAAAAAATGATTGTAATTGTCGCTAAAAAACCTGATTTTAAGCTGATTTTTCTGCTATTTTGTAGAAAACCCTGCAAGTTGGGTTGAATTCCCCATGGCGTTTGTGGTTGTAAACCCAGAGTGTCATCGGGAGGAACCATGCCAGATATTGATTTTTTGGAGCAAAATAGAGCCCCTGCTTCAACTTGAATAAGTAACTATCTTTAACTAACCGGGCTAAATCTCTATCCACCGCTGAAGAAAAGAACTCCAGATCGGAACGGCTAAACTACACATTTGCATATAGTTTCAGATATAATGAAAAGTGTAAAAATCGGAACTGAATAAATCAAATACATAAAACTTTAATTAAATTTGATACTATGGACTAAGGTAAAGAATGATTTTGTGTTTCAATTTTGTTTTGGGTTCCTGTTTTATTCCTGTTCATTAGACATTAGGAATAATTTCCGAAATAAAACATTCTTCAATTTAAAATAATTATTCAAAGTTTAGCTATAACTAAACTATTATGCCTAAATTTGCATTAATAAGGATAGAACAGGTTAAAGGTAAAATCAATTTCTTTAAATTGGTGATTGATGGAACCTGCGAATTTGACAAATTCTGTCAGGAATTGGACAGGGCAGAAACAAAAAAAGCATTGTTTTCTATTTATGCGACAATGGAATCTGTTGCTAATCTCACAAGGCTGCCTGGAACGAAGTTCAGGGAACTTAAAGGACGGAAAAAAGTGACAATGTAAAAGATTATGAGATTAAAAAAGATGCCTTCAGAGTCTATCTACTTAAGGATGAAGCAGGTAATGTCATAGTATTTGGCAGTTCAAAGAACAATCAAAAAGAAGATATAGCAAGATTAAGAAGGTTAAAAGAAGAGTTTATAAAATCAGGAAGTCATGATAACAAGAGATGAATTATTAAAAAGCAGTGATTATTGGATTGAGATAATTCAAAATAAAATATATAATGATCTTGCAGAGTATATAGAAAATAACAAGATTCCAAATAAACAGATTGCTGAAATCCTTGGTCTGTCAAAAGGGAGAGTATCACAGATTCTTAGTGGCGGAAACCTCAACTTCAGGCTTGATACTCTTGTAAAGCTATGTATGACAATCGGTAAGATTCCGGATTTTCATCTGATTGATGTGAGCGAGTTCATTGCAAAAGACAAGGGAAATCCGAACTCAATAGTTTTTAAGCAAACTGATAGTTAGTAAGCGCCTCCGCGATACTCATAGGGCTTTCTCCTTCGTCCGGTTTACTGATATATTTTTAATACCAAAGATGGAGTAGTAACTCCTGATAAACTTCATCAGGAGTATTGGGTCGAATATATGCAAGCCTGTTTAATATATCCGCATAGTATTAGAAGGTGTTTATTCCATTAAGCATGCATGAGCAAGCCAGGGGATATCCAGAAACCCGCGCCTGCAGCGTTAAAAGCAGGTCAACCCAATCGCATTGGGATAAGTATCGGTTTCTAAAATCTTATAGTTGAGAAGCCCGCCTCTTGCCTGCAAGAGTCTGGATATTGCCATTCTTTTGCAAAAGGACTTCTCCCGAAAAGGGGATTCTCCTCATATCGGACTTGACTTTATCCACCAAATTCATTATCTGTTTGAAAATCGGCTATTTTTTCTTTTTATTTCGAAACTCAGTTTCAATTCTTTTCGTTTCTACTATCATCTCTGTAAGCTCTGGTTCAATCAATGGCAATAAATTCTCGGCTAATAAATACATGTTTGTTGAAAACAACAAAGGAATCCCGGACTCAGATTCTCTGTAATTCTTTTTAGCATTATCAATATTAGAATATATACTTAAAATTGTTTTTTGGGGGTTTATTCCTCCAGAAATTACACTGGGTAGCCAACCTTTAAATTTGCTGCTAATTTTAAGTGGATCTGTCGGTACCGGAAAAGATGGAATCGCATCATGATAAGCATAATACAACCAAACTTCAAAACAAGAATTACTTATAATCAGATGGAAACCTGCATTTTCGCATTTTGGTTTAATTCGAAGAAGTTCATTAATAAAATCATCTACATCAGATAATAAATACATTTTGTCGGGTTCAGCATCTTCATTCCGACTTGTTTCATAATGTGCTTTCTTATATTCAGCTACCTCAAACATTCCATCCGGCGATAGTTTTAGTGGATCAGCTATAAATTCTAACTTAATGCGCTTAAATTTGTCCTGAAGTGATATGAATCTGAAATAGTTTTTTTCACGCACTTCCCCGCCGGATATGATTATGAAAAACGCTTTTGGCAATTCTGCAATATCTGGTTTTTGATAATCAGATTGCTGAATATCAACTATAGGTACTTGTTGAACTTCGCCCGGGACAGTTTTCTTTATCTGTTCTGGCAAAAGTTCCCTTTCAGGACTGCTTTTACTATATGTAGCCTTTACATCTGCCATTAAGAATTTAAATCACTTAATTGTGGTACAGCACCATAACGTCCATCTAAATACCCATTTTCAAGGTTTATAGTATTATGTATCTTAAATTCATTAATAGAATACATCCGTGAATTGCCATTTTCCTTCTCGCTTAACCATATCTCGTCAGGTCGAAGTAACTCCTGTTGATTTATCAATTTTGTAGTATGGGTAGTGAATATTAATTGACCTTTCGATAGTTGGGCTCCATAAAACTGTAGTAATGAGAACATCAAATTAGGGTGGATACTGTTATCTATTTCATCAACAAAAACGACTTTTTGTTTATATATAGCTTCATATATGGCAGGAATTAATGTCAATAATCGAACAGTACCATCTGATTGAGCAGTTATTTTCATTTCTTTTTTAAATCCAGGCTGTCCTATTTGTTCGAAAAGAAATTCCTGTACTGTTTTAACTCCTTTTTTTAATGAAACAGAAAAAACAGTCCTGTTATTTTCTATTCCTAATATTCCCATATTTTGTTTCAATGGATCATTCTCCAGTATTTGTTGTAAATCCTTTGCGTTTTTATTATCTGTAACCCATTTATCAAAAGGTGTATCAGCAATTTTTACAGCATTGATACCTACACCAATATTTTCAAAAATCGCATTCGTTAACTTTAATAATGCGGCCTGTTTCGACATCAATTCGATTAATGCAGGAACAGTACTGTTTATCGTAACTATTTCCAGTTTCTTTTCAAACCACTCAAAAGCCAGCTTGACATCTTCACTAGTAAGAACAGGGAACTTTTGGTTTAAAGGGAGAAGCGATGACAGCGGATTCATTGTCAACAACTGCTTAGCAGAACTCTCATTCTCTAAATAACCTGATGTGATTTCGTTACCATTGCGCTTAAACAATAACTTGTCGGTGGTTTTCCCTAATCCAGATTGATAAAGTGATTCTTGAATATGTTTTTTATCAATTTCTATCTTATAGACAAAGTACTTTCCATTAATAAAAAACTCTACCTCAAAATTTACCTTCGTTTGTTTTGCAGCTGTCAACTGGAAGATGTATTCATCTAAATCTATCTTTTTCAGGAAATCTTCGTGTGTTACAAACGCTTTAATAAACCCTATTGCCTTAATAAAATTAGATTTTCCCGAACCATTAGCACCATAAATAGCAGCTTGCTTTAATAGTGGTACACTCATTTCTCCATAAATGTGATTAGGAAAAGAGGTGCGTTTAGGATTCGGAAACATATCAAATACTGTTTCTTCAAAAAATGACAGGAAGTTCCTGATTTTTAATCGTAGTAACATGATTTTTCGATTTGATGTTGTAGAGCAAAGATATTGCTTTTTTCTTATCCGTGAAATATTCACGGATAATTTTAATCGAATTTAGTTTTAATTCGTTATCCGATAAACGGGCACTTGCAGGCGCATCGGGCAATCCCTTCAAACATATTTTCACTATCCTGTGAAACAAAAGGAAATATCCATAAATTTACCTCATTCATAACACTTTTACTTTGGAGTGCAAAACGCTTAGCATAACGGTTACAGGCCTTGTACAGGGGGTTGGGTTCAGGCCCTTCGTATACAGGATAGCCTTGGACTCGGATCTGAAAGGATGGGTACAGAATACTAACGAAAATGTTCTTATTGAAGTTTCCGGATCATCGGATAATCTGAACCGGTTCCTCTCCGCATTAAGAAAAGATGCACCTCCTGCAGCCGTCATCGAAAATATCACAGTAGCCGAAACCGCTTTAAACAACCCTGTCTCCTTCTCTATCCTGAAAAGCAACGATGTCTCGGATGAAATAACTGAAATCAGTCCCGATATCGCAGTCTGCAACGATTGTCTTGCTGATATCGCAATTGAGGGTAACCGAAGTGATTATGCTTTTGTCAATTGCACCAACTGCGGACCCCGTTTCACAATAATCGAGGACCTCCCCTACGACCGGGCAAAAACAACCATGAAGTCGTTTCCAATGTGCCCAAAATGTGAAAATGAATATAAAACAGTTACCGACAGACGGTTTCATGCCCAGCCTGTAGCCTGCAACGATTGCGGACCAAATTATCAGCTATTTGTAAATGGTTTACATGCTCCTTCGGATATAAAAACCATTCTCACCAAAACCTCCGGCTACATAAAGGAAGGAGGAGTTGTTCTCATAAAAGGTTTAGGTGGTATGCACCTTGCCTGTGATGCGTGTAATGAAAAGGCTGTTGCGAGGCTCAGGGAGATTAAGAAACGCGACGGCAAGCCTTTTGCAGTCATGTTCCGGAATATGGCTTCACTGAATCAATATGCTGAAGTTGATACTTTTGAAGAAGAATCTTTGACTTCATGGAAGAGGCCAATAGTATTGCTTGAAAAGAAGAAGAATCCACTCTCTAATGCCCTGCCCGATAGTCTTACTTCAGGATTGAACCTTATTGGCGCAATGCTGCCCTATATGCCGTTTCATTATATGCTATTTGAAAGGCTTCAAACAAATGTGATTGTTCTCACCAGCGGCAACTTCAGCAACGAACCTATTATTACTTCTGATGAGGCTGCCTTAAGTAAGTTTTCGGATTTTACTGACGCTATTATTCTGCATAACCGTATCATTTTCAATCGTACCGACGATTCGGTGGTAAGGATAATAGACAACCTTGAAAGGGTTTTCAGACGTTCGCGCGGATTTGTCCCCTCTCCTGTAAGAACTTCTCTGAATACCGAAGGCATAGTTGCTTTCGGAGCGGAGCTGACAAATTGTTTTTGCGTTGGCCGCGGCAACAAAGCCTTTATGAGCCAACATATTGGCGACCTGCAGGGTATTGAAACAACAAATTTTTATGAAGAAACCATTAATAAATTTATTAAGCTCTTCCGTATAAAACCCGCTTTGGCAGCCGTCGACATGCACCCCGATTATATTTCTACAAGGCTGGGAACTGACTGGGATTCCCTTCCTGTCGTTAAAGTTCAGCATCACCACGCCCATATAGCCTCATGCATGACAGAACACAGGATCGATGAGAAAGTAATCGGCGTGGTGTTCGATGGTACCGGTTACGGGACAGATGGAAATATATGGGGCAGTGAATTCATGATTTGCGACCTGAATGACTTTGAAAGAGTTACACATTTCGAATACATCGGGTTACCCGGTGGCGACAGCGCAGCAGAGGAACCATGGCGTATTGCCGTCGCGTGGCTTTATAAGGTTTTCGGTCGGACATTTCTGGATCTCAATTTACCCGTGGTGAAGAATATCGATCCCGATAAAATTGAAACGATCTTATTAATGATTGATAAAAACATAAACTGTCCCCTGTCATCAGGAGCCGGAAGGTTATTCGATGCAGTTGCATCGCTCACCGGCCTGGTGCAGGTTGCATCATTTCAGGCCGAGGGTCCCATGCGGCTTGAGGCGCTTGTAAACAGTAATATTGCAGGAAGCTATCCATTTTCCTCAGGCACAACAATACGGCTCGACGAAACCATTCGTGCCATCGTCGATGATGTCCTCAATGATTCGGAAAACATGACAATTGCAACTAAACTGCATAACACCATAATTAATATTATTTTTGATACCGTTAATGCAATCCGTACAAGGGAAGGCATTAACAAGGCAGTTCTCTCGGGCGGGGTATTTCAGAATAAATATCTTCTTAATGGGGTAACAGAACTGCTTCAAAAGAATAGTTTTGAAGTTTATTCACATGCGACAATTCCAACAAATGACGGGGGCATCGCTCTCGGGCAACTGGCTGTCGCCTCAAAACGGAGGGAAATAAAATGTGCCTTGCCATTCCTGCAAAAGTGATCAGCGTTAACGGAGCCATCGCTGTGGTATCTATTGAAGATGTTGAGTATAATGCAAGCCTCCTTCTCCTCGACGGTGTAACTCCGGGAGATTTTATCATGCTACATGCTGGGTTTGCTATTGAAAAAGTCGACCCTGAGGAAGCTGCTGAAACGCTTCGATTGCTTAATGAAATGGATATGAATCGTCCAAGCTGAACTGATGTATGAAATACGTTGACGAATACCGGAAAAGGGACCTGATCCTTGCAGTGGCTGAAAAGCTTAAATCGATATCCCGAAAGGAGATTGTACTGATGGAAGTTTGCGGTGGTCATACAATGGCCATACACCGTTTCGGACTTAACTCGCTTCTTCCTGCAACAATAAAGCTTGTTTCAGGGCCGGGCTGTCCGGTATGCGTTTCAAGCCAGCAGTTCCTCGACAAGGCAATTGCCTACAGCCGGATAAAGGACGTAATTATAACAACATATGGTGATCTTATAAGGGTACCCGGATCTGCTACCTCACTCGAAAAAGAGAGGGCGGCGGGAAGTGATGTCCGGATTATTTATTCTGTTCTTGAAGCAGTCGATATTGCCAGGGAAAACCCCGGCAAACAGGTAATATTTCCCGGAATAGGCTTTGAGACCACTGCCCCTGCCACAGCAGCGGCAATAATCAAGGCCAGGAACGAAAATGTTTCCAACTTCTTTGTTCTCAGTGCACATAAAGTAATGCCCCCTGTTATGAAAGCCCTGGTTGAAGAAGGAGTAAAGATCGATGGTTTTATTGCTCCTGGCCACGTAACAGCTATCACCGGTACTTCGATCTATAACGAACTTGCGGAAAAGTATGGTCTTGGTGTTGTCGTATCGGGATTTGAGCCTGCCGATATGATGCAGGCGGTACTTATGCTTGTGACTCAGATAGAAACAGGAGCGCCAAAGGTTGAAGTGCAATATAGCAGAGTTGTAAACCTGAACGGAAACCCCGTTGCCCGTAAATTGCTTGAAGAGGTTTTTGAACCTGGCGACGACAGGTGGAGGGGGCTTGGTATCATTCCTGACAGCGGACTGAAGATCCGTGATGTTTTTTCAAAATTTGATGCAGAGAAACAGATTGAAGTTGAAGTTCCCGAGTCGACCGAGCCCAGGGGGTGTATCTGCGGTCAGATTCTCAGGGGACTTAAGACACCAGCAGATTGCGGTCTTTTTGCCAAAAAATGTACTCCTTCTGATCCTGTTGGTGCATGCATGGTTTCAGGCGAAGGTACCTGCGCTACATTTTACAAATACCGGTCATAATGGAAAAAGAAAACAGGATCTTGCTTGGTCATGGCAGCGGCGGAAAACTTATGCATGAACTCATCGAAAATGTATTCGTACGCTTATTCAGTAACAGCATTTTAGATGCCCAGACCGATTCTGCAATCTTGCACACCGGATCTTCTGACATCGCCTTTACAACAGATTCTTTCGTAATAGATCCTCTTTTCTTCCCGGGGGGTAACATTGGCAAACTGGCTGTTTGCGGCACTGTTAACGACCTCGCCGTTTCAGGAGCAGAACCGCTTTTTCTTAGCGTTTCATTCATCATTGAGGAAGGTTTCCCAATTGATGAACTGGAAATAATTGCCGAATCCCTGGCAGCAGAAGCAAAAAATGCGGGAGTGACGATTGTTACCGGCGATACTAAGGTTGTCAATAAAGGTAAATGCGATAAACTCTTCATAAACACCTCAGGGATAGGACGTATAACAAGCGATAAACTGAAGATTGGCAGTGCTGACGGTATCATTCCCGGTGACGTGATAATAATAAACGGGACCATCGGCGATCATGGAATGGCTGTATTTAATTCCCGGGAATCATTTAATTTCAAAATACCCGTAGAATCTGATTGTGCCTCCTTAAATCATCTCATAAGGGAGGTTACTGAAAAATTTCCTGTTAAATTCATGCGTGATCCTACCAGGGGAGGTGTTGCTACCGTTCTGAACGAACTTGCCGTTAAAGCCGGTTTGGGTATTGCAATTGAGGAATCATCTCTTCCCGTCAGGAAAGGGGTTAAGGCAATGTGTGAAATACTCGGGTTCGATCCGCTTCATGTTGCAAATGAGGGTAAGGTGATAATGGTTGCAGCCAAGGAAAATGCAACAGCCATACTTGAAATTTTAAGAAACAACGACAAGGGCAGCGAAAGCTCAATTATCGGATATATCACTTCAGATCATCCCCGCAGGGTGGTCCTCAGAAATGAGACCGGAGGCAGCAGGATAATCGATACTTTATCGGGCGACCAGTTGCCCAGAATCTGTTAACATTACTTATATGCATGAGTTTTCATTAGCCACAGAAGTTATTAATCTTGTTCAGCGCGAGGCTCAAAAAAGAAACGCACCGGTTGTTAATGAAATAACAATCGAGGTGGGAAGTCTGAGCGGTGTTGAAGCCGGGGCTTTTGAATCGGCTTTAAAACTTCTTTCTGAAGGCTCAATTATTGAAAATGCAGGTCTCAATATTCTCAGAATAAATGGCATAGGTGTATGCAAGACCTGCTCCATCGAATTTGAGATGATGCAAAGAATGGAATCATGCCCTGTTTGTCATGCGTTTCCATCAGAGATAAATGGAGGTAATGAATTCAGGGTCATATCGATGACCATAGAATAGTAATTAAGTTTAAATAAATATTAAAATATGTGCGATACATGCGGATGCGAAGGCACTGACGGGGTGAAAATTCACGAACCGGGACATACACACAGTCATGATCATGGCCATGGCCACAGTCACAGTCATCATCATCACGATCACGATCACGATCACAATCACGATCATGAGCATGAACACGATCACGAACATGAGCATGAGCATGAACATGAGCATGATAACATGCAACCGCATACTCATTCGCATGATGAAACAGGAGATCATTCCCACAGTCATACTGATCAGAAGGTCATAAGCCTCAATATGAATATTTTGTCGCAAAACAATATCACTGCTCAAATGAACCGTCGTTTTTTTGAGGGGAGAAAAGTTCTGTGTCTGAATATGGTTAGTTCACCCGGATCAGGAAAAACAACAATTCTCGAGAAAACAATAACAAATCTGAAGTCTGCCAGAAAAATATTTGTAATTGAAGGCGATCAGCAGACCCTTTTGGATGCCGATCGCATTGAAAAAGCCGGGGCCCCTGCCCTGCAGATAAACACAGGCTCGGGTTGTCATCTCGATGCCTCGATGATTGATTTAGCCCTTAAGAAATTTGACATAGATTCAAATTCAATCCTTTTTATCGAGAATGTAGGGAACCTCGTGTGCCCGGCCATGTTCGACCTGGGAGAATTCAAGAGAGTTGTAGTAATAAGCGTTACTGAAGGTGATGATAAACCTCTGAAATATCCATATATGTTCCAGACGTCGCACCTCTGCATAATTAACAAATCAGACCTCCTGCCTTACGTAGATTTCAGGGTTGATGAGACCATTAAACATGCCAGAACAATAAACCCGGATCTTGAGTTCATTTCGGTATCAGCAAGGACAGGCGAAGGAATGGACAGATGGTATGAGTGGGTGTTGAAACAGAATAGCAGGTGATGATTAACGGCGACAGGCTTCAGGCTTCAGGAAAAATACCCTGCAGCCTGAAGCCCGAAGCCTGTAGCCCCTAGTTATTACTGAGCTCTGAAACCAGATTCTTTACATTTTCAACCGCAAACGGTATCGCAGCTTCGACCTCCGGTGTTAGTTCCATTCCCAACTCCTGAAAGTCTTTCACTGAAACTGCGACTAGGTGTAGATCTGGCATATTTCCGAGAAGGAAGGCGGCATCAAGAAGATCTCTCAGGCCAATCTCATGAGCGCTGAGCTGATGAGGAAAATCTTTTGCATACCTGGGATGAAGAATCCTTACATTACCGGTGGGATACTGGTCAAGCGATGCGTCAATTATAATTACGTGAGTATAAGACTGTATGAAACCGAGCAGGTGGAATCCGCCGGTGCCGCCATCCATTAGGTCAGCACCGGCAAAATTCTCCTCTTCAAGCTTTTTAACGACGTGAATACCAACACCTTCGTCGTTTAACAGAATATTTCCAATCCCCAATACAAGGATATTATTTTTTAAATCTTCGATAATGAATTCAGTTTACAGTTTAATACCCTTGTTCAGATTTACTTAGCACTTTGATTGTTACGATCAATGACATCTTCCTCAATGAATTTCCACCCGCCGATCATTGATGAGGTAACTCCCCTGCGTTCAATATAGTCATGATAAAAAACAAGGTATACATGCACTATTGAAAACAGGATAAAGCCCCACATCAGAATATGATGAAGCTGCCTGGTATGGATATCGCCACCGAGAAAGGGGACTATCCATGCAAACAGTTTAGGCAGGAAAGCATTGCTCATGGCGGCATACATGCCAAAACCCGTAAGACTTTGCAGCAGGAAGATCAGGAATGTTACAAAATAGATAAAACTTGCCAATGCATTGTGTCCAATCGAATCGATAGGTTTTTTTGCAGTCTGAAGAACATCTACCTTAATGACATCAATCATTTCCTGCCATTGTTTTCTTTTAAGCGGAATGAAGTTATACCAGCGCGAGAATTCGTTTCCCGCAAATCCCCAGTATATCCGGAAAAGAAAGTTGAAAAAGAAAACAAAAGCTGAGACAAAATGGATGAAGCGCACTGTTCCAAACCAGTAGTTATGGTAAGCTTCAGTGCCTGTTGTTATTGCCAATGGCGCGCCGATCAGATATCCTGTAATGCACAGTACAACAATACAAAGTGCATTTATCCAGTGGTAAAGGCGGACAGGCAATTCCCAAACATGCACTTCGCGCATCGGGATTGATCTGCTTCTCATGGCTTAATATGTTTTAAGGTCATGAATGTGACTTCCGTTTTCGTCGTAAACATGCACTGCACAGGCAAGGCATGGATCGAATGAGTGTATCGTCCGGATAACTTCCAGAGGTAGTTTCGGATCAGCTACAGGAGTGCCAATAAGTGATTCCTCAAAAGCTGAACGTTTTCCTTCAGGGTCGCGCGGAGAGGCATTCCAGGTAGTTGGAACAACCAATTGATAGTTTGCAATTTTTTTGTCTTCTATTTTAATAAAATGTGAGAGAGCACCACGAGGAGCTTCAACCAAACCTATACCTTTAGCAGATGCTGGCCATGTTTCCGGTCCCCACTTGTCATTGTTCTGGGTACGGGTGTCACCATTTTTTATATTTGCAAGAAGCTGCTGATAGAATTCAAGAGCCCAATCGCAACACAACTTAGTCTCAAGTCCTCTGGCTGCCGTTCTTCCAAGAGTTGAGAAAAGAGCTGCAACTGGAACGTCAAGTGCTTTAAGAGCACCTTCTATAACCTCCTTATATTCAGGCTTTCCGGAAGCATAACCTACTAACATCCTCGATAATGGACCAACTTCCATTGCATTGCCTTTCCACCTTGGGGTCTTTACCCAGCTGTATTTCTGGGATACGTCAAGCATATCATAAGGTGGTTTTGGTCCTGTATATTTCAGGTTAGTCTCACCATCCCATGGATGAAGCCCGGCTTTGTCACCCTTGGAATACTCATACCATGAATTATTAATATACTCCTGGATCTGTGAAGGATCATCTGCATGTATTTCATGAATAGTACTCAGGTCGCGGTTCAGAATTGCACCCCTTGGCATCTTGAAACTATCGGGATTATTGTAGCCATTGGTTGGGAAATCACCAAATGACATATAATTACTTAATCCCCCTCCTATTGCGCCCCAGTCACTTTTATAAAATGAAGCCACAGCCAGAAGATCAGGAATATAAACCTGGTTAACAAATGTCTTGGCATCTTCAAACAGTTTTCCAACCATTGCAAGCCTCTCTGCATTCACTGCATTAGCCTCTTCAATGTTGATTGAACATGGAACACCTCCGACAAGGTAATTAGGATGAGGGTTCTTTCCTCCAAAAATAGTATGGACCTTTACAATTTCCTTCTGCCACTCGAGAGCCTCAAGATAATGGGCAACGGCAATCAGGTTAACTGCAGGAGGAAGCTTATAGGCAGGATGCCCCCAATATCCGTTAGCGAATATACCAAGCTGGCCGCTGTCGACAAAATTCTTGAAACGCTTCTGTACATCCGTAAAATAGCCAACCGAACTTTTCGGCCAGGGAGAGATACTCTGGGCAATTGCTGAAGCATCAGCAGGATTTGCCTTTAGAGCCGACACCACATCTACCCAGTCGAGGGCATGAAGAACATAGAAATGAACAACATGGTCCTGAATATATAAGGCATTGGCCATCAGGTTACGGATTAGTTCCGCATTTGGCGGTGCCGAAATTCCGAGAGCATTTTCGACCGCGCGTACCGATGTCAGCGAATGAGTGGATGTACAGACACCACAAACACGTCCAACAAAAGCCCATGCGTCGCGAGGATCGCGTCCTTTGAGTATTGTTTCAATGCCGCGTACCATGGTTCCCGAACTGTATGCATCGGTTATTTTACCGTCATTAACTTCAATTTCAACCCTGAGGTGGCCCTCGATTCGGGTTATGGGATCAATAACTATTCTTTCAGCCATGGCAATTATTCTTTAGTAGTTTGAGTTTCGGAAGCAGGTTCAGGAGCGTTTATTATTTCACGGTGTTTACGGACGTTTGTAAGTATCGCATGTCCGGCAATTCCGGCAGCGGTGGCTACACCAAGACCCACTCCGATCTTATCGGCTGTGGTTTCAATACCAAACCCTTTAACACCAGGCAGGTGCTGATAGAATGGTCCGTTGTCCCAAAAACCTTCCTCAGCGCATCCTATACAGGGATGGCCGGACTGAATAGGATAGCTTATACCATCGTTCCATTTTATTATACCACATGAGTTATAGGTAACAGGTCCTTTGCATCCCATCTTGAAAAGACAATATCCCCTTTTTGCTCCTTCATCATCGAACGATTCCACAAAGAGACCAGCATCGAAATTGGCTCTCCTGTAGCATGTATCATGAACACGCCGGGAGTAAAATGCTTTTGGCCTGCCAAGACCGTCAAGCTGAGGAATCCTGTCGAAAGTAAGTAAATGAACAACAACCCCTGCCATTACATCTGCAATAGGAGGACAACCCTGAACATTAATAATTGGTTTCCCGCTAATGATTTTATGAACTGGCTTGGCTCCGGTTGGGTTTGGCCTTGCTGCCTGCACACATCCTGATGAAGCACAGTTACCCCAGGCAACAACAGCTTTTGCATTGGCCGCTGCCTCCTCAAGGATCTGACGGGCACTCCTGCCACCGATACAGCAATAGGCTTCGTTCTCCGTAGGGATCGAACCTTCAACCATTACAATGTATTCGCCGGGGTATTTTGCCATGACAGCCTTATAGGCATCTTCAGCCTGAACTCCGGAGGCAGCCATCAGTGTCTCCTGATAGTCCAGTGAAATTTTGTCCAGGACAATAGAAGCAACGATGGGGTGTGAAGCCCTGATAAACGACTCGCTGCAGCAGGTGCACTCCTGGAAATGAAACCATATCACGGGAAGCCGGGGCTTTGTTTCAAGCGCCTTGACTATCTGGCCCACGCCGCTCGCTTCAAGTCCGAGCATCGCAGCCATAGTGGTGCAGAATTTAAGAAAATCCTTACGGGATATTCCGTTCCCTTTGGCTTCCTCATAAAAAGAGGGTTGTTTGTTTTCCATAAAAGGTTTGGTTTAAGTTTTTCAGATAAAGTAAATATAGATAATTAATGTTAAAATGCATTCAAAGCTGATAATTATCATTATTTATTTTGAATTTTCTTTAAAATCCCATCCTTTCTGGTTTCCTGACTACTTCTGTTAAACAAATAACAGTTATTTTCAGTCTCTTTTCATCTCGTTATTATTTTTTTATGAATTTTGTTGCCGCTATTCACAAGTAAAAGTTAATCCGGAGTTTTTCTGAAACAGATTAACCCAACCTTGGTTAATATCCTCATTATATGAACATTAACAGAATATCACGTTTATTGACAATTTAAGAGTACCTTTGCAGCCAATAATAAATTAAATAATAACCATAAGGAAGCTGCATTAAAAAGTCAAAACTTCCTTTTAAAATTCCTTTGAGACCCCTGTAAAACCCTTTGCGCCCATTCTGTTTAAGAATAAGATTGGAACACACAAAAGCGTCCTGGTATAATGATAAGGCTCACAAAGTGAATAAAATAAAAGAACTGACTCTTGATGCGGCCATTTTAATATTAAAAAAATGACTTTTGAATCACTCGACATTATAGAATCAATTATCAAATCGTTAAAGGAAGAGGGTTATGAAAAACCTACTCCGATTCAATCTGAAGCAATACCAATAATACTTGACGGAAAAGATCTGATAGGTTGTGCTCAAACCGGAACCGGGAAAACAGCAGCATTTGCTGTCCCAATTCTACAGTTGCTTGGAAAAGACAAATCATTTTCGTCCAGAAAGAAAATCCGGAGCCTTATTGTAACACCTACCCGTGAGCTGGCGATACAGATAGAGGAAAGTTTCAAGACCTACGGACGCTATACCGGGCTGACATGCACTGTTGTTTTTGGCGGAGTAAACCAGAATCCTCAGACCGCTATCCTCCGCAACGGCGTTGACATTCTTGTTGCAACCCCTGGCAGACTTCTCGACCTTATGACCCAGGGATTCATTTCACTGAGTCAAATTTCAATATTTGTCCTTGATGAAGCCGACCGGATGCTCGATATGGGTTTTATTCATGATGTTAAAAGAATCATTGCTGCCTTGCCGCATAAACGACAGTCCCTTTTCTTTTCAGCAACCATGCCCCCCGAGATTATTAAACTTGCAGGCACAATTGTTACAAAGCCTGTCAGAGTAGAAGTTACCCCGTCAGCATCAACCGTTGACCTTGTTGATCAGATTGTCTACTTTGTCGATAAGGAAAACAAGAACGCATTATTGACCGATCTTCTGGCTGATGAGAAAATCAAGACTGCACTCGTCTTTACCCGCACAAAGTATGGTGCCGACAAGGTTGTGAAGATGCTGAGGAAAAAGGGAATCAGTTCCGAAGCGATTCATGGCGATAAGGCTCAGAATGCAAGGCAACGGGCTCTCTCGGGTTTCAAGGCTCAAACCACCAGGGTCCTTGTAGCTACAGATATTGCGGCACGTGGCATCGATGTGGATGAACTGGAATATGTGATAAACTACGAAATCCCCAATATTTCCGAAACCTACGTTCACAGGATTGGCCGTACTGGCAGGGCTGGCGCAAACGGCACAGCCATATCATTCTGTGCAGCCGATGAGATTGATTATCTGAAAGATATCGAAAAACTAATATCAAAAAAGATTCAGATTATAAAGAATCATCAATATCCCATGACTGATCTTAGTGCTGCAAAACCCGTTCAGGGAAAGCGCAATCATAACCAGCAAAAAAAAGGAAACAGAAGATAAAACTGGGAATTGCGGATTGCGGATTTTAGATTGCGGATTATAATTAACCTGAATTTCCTATCTTAACGGTTTAATTTGGATTTCCTTCTCTGTATTTGAGACAAGTCATACTATTAATAATATCCGATATGGCTGAAATATTCACAACGAATGGAACCGGGGCAGGCTCCAATCCTGAAAAACCGGACAAACCCGAAAATCACACGGGATACAACCCTAAATTTCTGGGAACCCCGGTTCCTGTTCCAAAACTCACACCAACCCAGAAAAAGAAAGTTGCGAGACAGGGCAGGTCGCTAACTCTCGACTATACCCACTTCTCAATCTGCATGAATCAGCAGCGTCGTCTGGCATTTTTTACTGCAGTTAATATCGATGGCGGAAATCTTCAAAAAATTATCCGCAAAAAAGATAAATGGGTATATGACAGCAGGATAAATGAAGAGTACCAGTGCGGAAATGAAATCTACAAAAAGAATAAGCTCGACAAAGGCCACCTCGTCAGGCGTCTCGATCCTTGCTGGGGGCCCGCAGATGTAGCAAAGAAGGCCGAAGAAGATACCTTTCACTATACCAATGCCTCACCCCAGCATTCGAACCTGAACCAGAACAGGTGGAATGACCTGGAAGACTATATTCTCAGGAACACAGGCGAAAACAGCCTTAAAATAAATGTTTTCACCGGGCAGGTATTCGACCAGGAAAAAGATCCCCTTTACAGAGGGATTCAGATCCCTTTAAGATACTGGAAAATAGTGACGATGATTAAGCAGAACAACGAACTCTCTGCCACAGCATATATTCTCGACCAGGAAAAGGATATTGAGGAGATGCCAAAAGCACGATTTGTTTTTGGTGAATTCAAAATCTATCAGACAACGATTGCAGAAATTGAAAAACTAACCTTACTTGATTTCGGCGACCTCAAAAACCACGACCCGAAAGCAGCCATCAGGTACACTTATGTGGCCTCACCACGAACATATCTTGATAGTTTTGAGAAGATAGTCTTTTGAGAGTCAGCGGAGAGCGGAGAGCGGAGAGCGTAGAGCGGAGAGCATTGAGATCTGCCAAAACATTGCCCGTTCTTCTCCGTGGAACTCCGTGAGATCCGTGGTTAATAAAAGATGCCAGGATAAGGTGACTATTCAGTTTACTTAGCGTCTTCGTGTCTTCGTGGCGATTGCATTTATTATCTTTTTCGGAGGGGGCTCAAGAATGAGTTTTAAGAAATTTTAACAATTATTCTGTTTAATACTATTGTCGCAGCACTACATTTACACAAACCAGTAATTAGAGAACTACATTTAACAAAACTATGAAGCGAATCAACAGCATCGACACAGCAAGAGGTTTTGTTATGGTAATTATGGCCCTCGATCATGTCCGCGATTTTCTTCACACCGCATCAGCCAGTCAGGATCCTCTCAATCTGCATACTACAACCGCAATTCTCTTTCTCACAAGGTGGATTACTCATCTTTGTGCCCCAACATTTGTCTTCCTCTCGGGCATTTCAGCATATTTGTATTTTAAAAAAAGCAGCAACCTTCCCCAGAGCAGGAAATTCTTTTTCACCAGGGGAATATGGCTGGTTATTCTTGAATGTACTATAATAAATTTTGCGCTATGGTACGATTTCAGATTCCGCCTTCTTATTTTTGAAGTTATCGGGGCAATCGGACTGAGTTTCATCGTACTTTCCTTTCTCCTCAGGGTTCCGTCAGGAGTCATCGGTTTAACAGGTGTTATTATAATATTTACTCACAATCTGTTTCAATCTGTCCCCACTCCTGCGCAACCTGTTATGGGATTTTTGACCTCGGTACTATTTCGTCCTGCTTTAATTCAGTTATCACCAGGTACTGCATTCTTTACTGCATATCCACTTGTACCATGGCTTGGCATAATGCTTGCTGGTTTTGGATTTGGCAAACTCTTCGGGATGGAACAACATCTTCGCAAAAAGAGCTTTCTGATTACAGGTTTTTCACTCCTCTCACTTTTTGTTCTCCTTCGTGTTCTTAATTTTTATGGTGATCCTGTAAAATGGGAGGCTCAGAAAACAACTCTGTTTTCTATTCTCTCATTCATTAATGTGACAAAATACCCGCCGTCATTACTTTTCTCCCTCCTGTTTATTGGTATAACCATGTTGGTTTTATTTTTTTCAGAGACAGGATGGAACCGGATAACTGAATTTCTTTCAGTCTACGGAAGAGTGCCCCTTTTCTATTTCGTAATTCATCTCTTCATGATACACGGGCTGATGTTCATAATTCTTTACATTCAGGGATTCACAAACAGCGATTTTGTCTTCGGAGCTTTTAAAAATGGCCGACCGGAAGTTGCTAACGGAGTAAATCTGGGGACAGTCTATCTTATCTGGATAGCTGTAGCTCTGATTCTTTATCCTGTATGCAAATGGTATGGGGATTATAAATCAAGGAACAGTCAAAATAAATTCCTCAGGTATCTCTAGTAATACGAAAACTACCGATCCTCGCAGCTTATCTGTTAAATAAAAGCAATATTAATTATCATTATCTCCGACTTTCCTGCTGTCCTGACCGGAGGTCCCCAAAGCCTTATTCCGCTTGTTACAAAGAAATGAGTGTTTCCTATTTTCCTGAAGCCCCAGCTCAACCTGTAAACACTTTTTGTAATAAGGCTGACCGGGAAGAGTTGTCCGTCATGAGTGTGTCCCGACAATTGGACGTCAGTTTTAGTCTTGCTGACGAAGTCGATTTCCGTGGGCCGGTGGTCGACAAGTATAAGAGGTAAAGAATCGGGACTAAGGCTTAAAATCTGAGGCAGGCTCTTTCTTCCCCTGAAATGACTGTCTTTTCTTCCTGCCAGACTGAATGCCCCGTCTATTATATCAACTGTGTCGTTCAACAATGTAATCCCTGCCATGGAAAAAAAATTTCCTTTGTCACCGCCATAATAATACTCATGATTCCCGAGTACTCCAAAAACACCATATTTTGGACTTATTCCGGTAAGGATCCTCGCAAAGGATTCAAGGTTTCCATCTCCCCTGTCACCCTCAACCATGTCTCCACCATAAATCATCAGGTCCGGATTTATCTCGTGGATCTTGTTTGCAAATTTCCCGACAAAACTCAGGGGAATCCTTCCATTCAGATGAAAATCAGCTACAAAAGCTATTTTCAGATTCTTAAGGCCTGACGATTTAGCCGGTACTGTAATGCTGTATTCAGACGTACGAATTGTATTGAAGTTAATGATACCTGCAATTACAATAATTAATGAGAGCAACATTATTCCAGGCAAACAGAACTTCCTGTACGGGGAAGATCTAATCACCCCGACCGGGAAAATTTTCAAAGCAAAGTTGATCAGGAGAAAAATGTCGAGGAACAAGACCAGCATGAAAACATAGAGATAGAATGGAAGCAGGTATCCTGATATTACTTCAATAACTGAAGCAACAGAGCCAACTTCTTCGCCGGCAAGAATAATTGTCGCCGGATAAATCAAAGCCACCAGAAGGTATACAATTGTATAAACCAGTCTGTATTCTTTGCCAATGAAAAGGCTTTTTATTCTGAGAAACAGATAAACATTTGGAACAAGATACCCGATTGTCATCAAAGTATGAAACATGGCAGTTACTGTAGTCTGTTTTTATTTTTAATACCTTATTATCAAATAGTTTCAACTCATTAACCAGCTTACAATCCTGGTTTTATACTTTTTATATGGCGGATACCTTAGCCATATATCAAGTAGTGTAGATTTAACCAGAACCGGCCTCATATTGGAGAAAGTCTCAAACGATTTTTTGCCGTGATAACTGCCCATCCCGCTGGTTCCAACTCCTCCGAATGGCATATGATGAGAAGCTATCTGCATTACGGTGTCATTTACAGCAACGGTACCTGACCTTGTCTTGTTCATAAACTCCCTGACCAGTTTCCTGCTTTCAGAAAAAAGATAAGCAGCGAGGGGCATGGGGTTCAGTTCAATAATCGGATAAACTTCTGAGAATTCCCCGAATTCAATTATCGGAAGAACAGGTCCGAAGATCTCTTCCTTCATTATCGGATCATCCGGACTTACATTTCTTATAATCGTCGGAGCCACATAGCATGACTGCTCATCGACGGTTCCCCCGGTTACGATCTCGCCGCATCTCATCAATTCAGAAAGTCGCCGTACGCTCTTTGCATTTATGACACGGGCAAAATCGGGGCTGGTAGAAGGATCATTGCCATAAAATGAGTTTATCTCCAAAGTCATAAGTTCAATGAACCTGTCGGATACCTTCCTGTCGATCAGGAGATAATCGGGGCCTATGCAAAGCTGACCGGCATTTATGAATTTACCCCAGGCAATTCTCCTGGCTGCAAGATCGAGACGTGCGTCGGCAGCTACAATGCAGGGGTTTTTCCCTCCAAGCTCAAGCGATACGGGTGTCAGATGTTCAGCCGCACTCTTCATAATCATTTTGCCTACATTAGTACTTCCCGTAAAAAATATGTAATCAAATCGCTGCTCCAGAAGGAAACTGCTAACGGAATGATCGCCGTCGACAAATGCGACGAGTTCTTTTGGAAAATGGCTAAGAATCTTTTTCATCACAGCGGAAGTTGCCGGAACCTGCTGGGATGTCTTAAGTATAGCACAATTACCTGCAGCCAGGGCCCCGACCAACGGCATAAACGCCAGTTGAAAGGGGAAATTCCAGGGTGAAAGTATCAGCACCTGGCCATAGGGCTGAGGAGCTATGTAACTCGACGACAAAAAATTGACCAAAAGTGTCGGCACCCTGCGTGGTTTCGACCACTTTTTAATTTTTCGTATAAGATAACTAATCTCGCTTATTACAAACCTTGACTCAGTTCCAATAACCTCAAATTCAGGCTTGCGGAAATCTTTCCAAAGGGCATCAATGATCTCTTTTTCATGTGCTATAATCAGTGAGCGCAGTTTCTTAAGAGTTTCAACCCTGAAAGAAGGATCCAGAGTCTTTCCTGAAGCGAAATATTTTTTCTGGGCCTCAAGAATCAGGCTAATATCTTCTCTTTCCATTCCTCTTCAATTTCAGATAATTGCTTCGACATCTCAAATTCAGCTGCACCCTTTTTTGCAGGTATCTTGCTCATACAATATTCAGCCATGGCCGTAATTGTAAAGCTGGGGTTAACTCCTATATTACCCTGAACAACGGATCCTCCCGTAATATAAAAATCCGGGTACCCGTGAACCTTAAGATCCTGGTCCACAACACCACCTGCTACATTTTCCGACATCGGGCATCCTCCAAGTATGTGAGCGGTTGTCGGCCTGTCGAAGAACACTTCAAGAAGGATATTCTGCGGCTCTCCTGACGCTTTCTTTGCGTATCTCTCCATCACTTCCTGTCCTATAGGAAAGAATGCAGGAACCTTGTCCTGTCCGGTGTTGTCTATCTTCATCTTTCCTCCGAAAACACCCTTCTTCCAGATCATCTTCATGGCATTGTCGGAAGTCTGCATTATCAGGAAAATAACTGCGCCGGTCGACCATTTAGTGTTTAAGATCATTTTTAAAAACTTCCGGGGCTGTAAAAGTGACCTTACAAAAAGCATCCTTGTTCTTTTAAGGGAGGTCTCGGCTCCTCCAACCGCCAGCCCGAAAAACCATTTCATGGCATTGGACTTATCAGGATACTTAACTATTTCAGCATGGGTAAAAGCATCGGGACTGAAAACAGAAGTAATAGCCAGTCCATTGTTTAGCTTTTCTTTTACCCCTGAAACAGCACAAAGAGTCTCGGAATTTGTTCTCAACTGTGACCCCAGCAAGTCAGATAACCCTTTTAGAGTACTGTATTTGTATTTTTGTTTAAGAAGGAGTTCCAGAGTGCCCAGTGCCCCGGCGGCAACGACAATCCCTTTTGATCTGAAAACTTTTTTTCTCTTCCTTAAAAATGAAGTTATCGAAAATGTTTCAACGGTGTAGACATTACCGTCGAAGGTAATTTTTTCAGCTTTTGTTTCGGGAAGTATCACAGCTCCAAATTTTTCAGCAAACCAGAGGTAATTCCTGTCGAGGGTGTTTTTTGCATTTTCCCTGCATCCCACCATGCATCCGCCACATTCGATGCACCCCTTCCTCATCGGGCCAAGGCCTTTGAAGTATGGGTCGCTTTCTTCCTCTGATCCGTCAATATTAACAGCTACCTGAACAGTTTCAAAAGTATGATGAGCGTTCATATCTTTTGACACTTCCTCAAGCAATAGGTCCTCTGTATTCAGTTTTGAGTATTTCTTTCTCCCAAGCATGAAAGAGGCCCTGTCGAAAAAAGGCCCGAGAATCTTTTTCCAGTCGCCGAAACGGCTCCATGAATTATTAACAAAAAACTCATCCGGGGGCAAATATAGAGTATTGGCATAGACAAGACTGCCACCTCCAACTCCCGTTCCTGAAAGAATGCTTGCAGTTGAATAAAATGAGAGTTTCTGAAACCCAAAAAACCGTAATGCCGGCACCCAAAGGTATTTTGAAAGCCGCCAGTTCGATTTCGGAAAATCGGATGGATTAAATCTTTTTCCCTGCTCAAGCGTAAGAACCTTATAGCCCTTTTCCGCAAGACGGAGACTAGCCACGCTTCCTCCGAAGCCCGACCCGATAACTATATAATCATAATCGTAATCCATAAACAGCTGATAAAATGGAACCCCCGGTAAATATAGAAAGTCTATTGAATCAAAATGAAAAAGGTGATAAAGAAATAGAAATAATTATCTTTACGAAACACCTCTCATCAAAACATAACTTTTCCATGAAAACAATAGAAACTCTCTTTTCAATTGTCCTGATAGTTTTTCTTTCAACCCGGCTTTCAGGACAAAATAATCAGACTAATCCAAAAAGTGCTTCTGCAATTATTGAAAACATCATCCTTCATACCGGTGCCCCGAAGATACCGAATACAGTTGATGTGATAAAGGAAGGCAACCCGTCGACAAATGTGACAGGTATCGTAACATGCATGTTTGCCACAATGGACGTGATGAAACAGGCAATCGAGAAGAAATGCAACCTGATAATTGTGCACGAACCTCTTTTTTATAATCACCTTGATGAGACAAAAGATTTCCAAAATGACCCGGTCTTTCTGGAAAAGAAAAAGTTCATTGACGACAATCATCTGATAATATGGAGGTTTCACGATTACATTCATAGCATAAATCCGGATGGCATTGAAACAGGCATGGTTGAAAAGCTGGGCTGGGGCAAATATGCTGTAAAAGGCAGCACTGAACATTTTATTCTTCCCGAAACAACACTTAATGAACTTCTTGCATATTTAAAGGGAATATTCGGAAACAACGCATTCTATGTTATTGGCAAACCCGGGATGAAGCTAACCTCCGTAGCTCTTGCAGTTGGCGCTCCGGGGAGCATGAAGCACATCAGAATGCTGGAGGACAAAAATACTGATGTCCTCATAGCCGGCGAATCTTCGCAGTGGGAGACATATGAATATATGCGAGATGCTGTTGATCAGGGAAGGAAAAAAGCAGTTATCTTTCTTGGCCATATCCCCTCGGAAGAGGCAGGTATGAATTATTGCGCAGTATGGCTTAAGGGCTTTATCAAGGATATCCCGATTACGTTTATCTCTGGTGGCCCCTCCTTCTGGTCATATTGATTTATAGCAGATAAGCTTATGGAAATCTATTGAATCCCATAACCGGTTCTCATCCCGGTTATTTCAAGGAAAATTCTTTTACCTTTGTGCCCTCAAACATTTAAAATATGCAATACGACATAAAAGAGGGTATCAAAGGACTTATTTTCGATCTCGACGGGACCCTTGCCGACACCATGCCATACCATTTCAAGGGATGGAGAATTGCCTGCCTTAAATACGGAGCCGATCTTGACACCTCATTCCTGAGGAAGCACACCGGGTCACCCGGATGGATGATAGCCGATGAAATAATCTCGATCTGC
The DNA here is from genome assembly GCA_903844815.1 of uncultured Bacteroidota bacterium. Classification (GTDB taxonomy): domain Bacteria; phylum Bacteroidota; class Bacteroidia; order Bacteroidales; family VadinHA17; genus LD21. The sequence continues at coordinate 23,743 of CAIMVD010000101.1, forward strand.
GGCTTTGAGGGTAAGGTAACCAGGGAACAGATACTGAAGGAGAAACTTTCCGAGTTCTTTAAAGACCAGCACCTGGTAAAACCGATCAACCAGGTTGCCGATATAGCAAAAAAATACCACGGGATACTTCCGATGGCTGTTGGTACAGGCGGACACAGGGAAGCCGTTGAAAGGACGCTTGAAATTACAGGTCTTAGAAAATACTTCGATATAATTATTACAGCAAATGATGTTGAGAACTTCAAACCTCATCCTGAAACCTTTCTGAAGTGCTCGGAACAGATGAATGTCGATCCGCAGTTCATAGAGGTTTTTGAGGATGGTGATTTGGGTATTGAAGCTGCTATCACTGCGGGAATGCAGGCAACTGATGTAAGAACCTGGTACGATTCCAATTGGTAAAACTTTCTTATTAAACAGCAAGTTAAACTCAGAGTCTTTTCCTGATATCCCTTAGAGTATTCCATTTGCTGTATGCTGCCTGAAAGCCACAGGAGGCTAATTCTATTTCCTTGTGCCAGGACAAAAATCATTAAAGTAGAAAATACATGTTTTGTTTAATATTTAAACCATAATGCATAAACACATAAATTATTCACACACCAGGGACATAGAAATTTTATGCAATCTTATGAGAAATAAGAAAAATAAATAAATTTGTCTGAAGTTAAATGTTCAAAAGCAAAGGCCGTAAATCCGGCGCTTGGTAATGTGCATTTTTACTGAATCAAGGGAATTAAGGGGAATCTTTTCAAACAAATATATTTTGGGAAATCATGATTGGGATGATGCATATCTTGATACGATACGCATTAAGACTGAAGCCTTTTCGGAAATAATAGCCATTATGGGGACTGATGGTTTTATGAAATACATTGTCGATAAAGCAGGAAATCCGACAGGATTTCGGGGAACTGATACGGATTTCACTGAACTTAACATAAGCGAGGATAAATTGTTAAACGCGATTGAAGCAGACAACAAAAAACTGGCCGGTCAACTGATGGTCCATGCCAATAATTTCAACCATAAATACCTGATGAAAATGTTTAAAAAAGAAATGGCAAATAATGGAGAATGACAACATACCAGCGCAGGATATACCAATTATTCTGGTAGTTGATGATGTAGTTGAAAACCTTAAGTTGCTGGGGAACATCTTAACCAATGAAGGATTTAAAGTCCGTCAGGTAACAAGTGGTTCACAGGCACTGATTGTTGCTGCAAAAGAGTTACCCTCACTGATTCTCCTTGATATTATGATGCCTGAAATGGATGGAATTGAAGTCTGTTGCAGGTTAAAAGAAAATGTAATTTTAAAAGACATCCCTGTAATATTTATAAGCGCTCTTAACGAGACGAAGTCAATTGTAAAAGCTTTAAACAGCGGAGGAGCAGATTATGTCAATAAGCCATTTCAGTCTGAAGAGGTAATTGCAAGAGTGAATACGCAACTTAAACTGCGCCGGCAAAGTATAGAACTTCAGAAGCTCCTTGCTGCAAAAGATAAATTCTTCGCCATCATTGCCCACGATTTGCGCAGCCCTTTAGGCGGAATGATGACGTTGGCGAAGTTATTGCTTGAAAGATCCGGATCTATTTCAAATGACCTGAGAAATGAGGTAATACTGAATCTGCACGATTCATTAAAAAATACTTATGATTTGCTTATTAATCTGTTCGATTGGTCAAATATGGATAGAGGTCTTGCTGAGTTCAACCCCAAAATTCTGCGTTTAACAGATGCTGTAACCGAATGTAAAAAAACAGTTTCAGAATTTGCCCATGAAAAGGACATTCTTATAATCACTGACATAAACGAAGATCAGGAAGTATTTGTTGATTCCAACATGCTTCAGATAGTTATTCGCAACCTTCTTTCGAATTCAATAAAATTCACAAACCGGGGCGGATCAATTACGATTTCATCCTGCTTTGATCGGAACAATATGACCAGAGTCTCAGTAAAAGACACTGGTATCGGAATGAATGATGAAATCAGGAACAATCTTTTCCGTATCGGTGAAAACATAAAACGATCGGGCACGGCAGGCGAACTAAGTACCGGACTGGGATTACTGCTATGTAAAGAATTTGTTGAAAAGCTAAAGGGGAAGATCTGGGTTGAAAGTGAGGAAGGAATAGGAACTGTTTTTCATTTTACCATCCCTTCCCGGAGTAATCCGGCTCACTCATTATAGAGCTATAACCTGTCAACAAGCCATCTCACCGGCATTCTTCTTGGCCGACAAAAGATTATATGCGCCTTTGACTACCACCTTCGAATTTTCAATTTTAATACCATTGAGAACCTTAATCTGCGTATATTCCTTTCCGGATACTCCCTTCTCAACTTCTATCATCCTGTATTCGGTAAAAGGTTGCCCTGCCTCCTCCTTATCCTTTTCAAATATAAATATGTATTCTTTATCGTCGAAACTGACTACTGCTTCTGATGGAAGTACTGGTACGCTATCCGCAGATTCTTCGATAAGGGCATTTACATACATTCCTGGAAGAATATTGGTACAGGAACTTGTAACTTGCCCATATACTGTAAGTGTTTTGTCTCCATTTACTGACCTCCCGATATGAGAGATCACAGCATGATGTTCTTCGGTTTCGTTGTTAATAAAAAAACGAATATTCTGTCCTTTCAAAACTTTCCCGGCATCCTTCTCAAATACTGAAAGGTCAAGAAATAACTGGCTGCTGTTTACAATTTCAAACAGCACGTCGGTAGGCGAAACATATTTACCTATATTAACATTCACTGATTTCAGAAAACCGTTAATAGGTGAAACAAGGTTAACAGTGCTGCTAATATTATCCTCCGTAAGCTGAGAAGGGGTTATACCTATCATGATAAGTTTTTGTTCAAGAGATTTTACATCGGCTTTCAGGTTCCTGTACTCCACGGTAACCTGTTGAAGGTTTTTTTCAGAATATACGTCCTCATTATAAAGATCAGTATGTCTTTTGAATTCTGCTTCGGCATACGTAAGTTTGTTTCTGGCTTCAAGATAATCGCGCTGGATATCGACAAAATCCTGGTTTTCAACAACAGCAAGGGTCTGTCCTTTGGATACTGAATTCCCGGGAAAAAGGGAAGTGCTTTTAATAAAGCCTCCCGTCGGCATACTGACAGTCGCCTGGTTTTGAGGCGCGACCGACACATAACCGTTTACTTTCAGTATGTTTCCCATGGAACGCGTTTGAACGGATCCCATCTCAACACCTGCAAGTTTAATCTGGTCAGCTCTTAGTTCCACTATCTCTTCTGGAAGAGTTTCCTTAATGATAGCTTCAGTAGCCTTGACGCTGCCATTTCCGCACGAAACAGTCAGAAAAGCGGAAGCGCATAGGACGAGTGATATATTGACAATTGCTTTATTCATGATTATGTATTTTAATATATTTTACCTGTGATGTAATCGATTGAAATAATGGTCTGGTTATAATTATTTATGGCATCAATATAGCTTTGCCTCACACCGAGAGCTCTGTTAAGGGTAAGAACATACTCGAGGTAATCGAGTGCCCCGGCCTTGTAACTTCTGGCGGCCTGATCGACAATTATGTCAGCCTCAGGTACCGCTTGTTTCTCATAAAACCCGACAGTTGAGGTATATTTCGAGAGTTCATCAAGCAGGTTAAGATAGTTGCCTTCGGTTTGCCGTGCATATTCATCAGCATCGGTCATTGCAACCCTCTCATTTATTTTTGCTGCCTTAGCCCTTGCCATAAATGGGGGAAACCAGATTGGAACTGATATTCCAGCCTGTAATCCCGAAAAACGATACCCATTACCGAAGCTTTGAGGATTACCGTTTACCTCCTGCGTTCCTATAATTGTTTGTGTAAAATAGCCAAGGCTAAGGTCAGGAAGCATCTGGCTGCGTTCAAGTTTCTTTTCAATCCTTGAAACCTCTGCTTTTTGCTTCATATAACCAAGCATGGGATTGTTACTGACTACCATACTGTCGGATGCAATAACTACTTTTATCCTTTGTAAACTATTTTCGTCGGGTTGCACCAGCATTGAACTTTTAAGCAATATGGCAAGCTTTCTGCTTAAGATGACAAGGTCAGACGATACCTGGAAAAGCTGGTTGTTTACTTCCAGGCTCTGTGATCTGGCTGTCATCATTTCAAGCTTATTAGTCTCCCCTGAACTGGCCCTGAGTTCTGCTGCACGTGAAAAACCGGAATAAAGACTATCCTGGTAGACAAGTAATTTTTTCTTTGCAGCAAGGTAGACATATTGCCAGTAGGTCTGCTTGACCTGGCTGGCAATATCAAGCCTGGTTGCCTCATACTTCCACTCGCTGCTCTTAACATTAGCACTGTTGAGTTTTGATTTGTTAATGTAGACGGTAGGAAAAGAAAATGACTGGGAGACTGTAAAACTGTTGTCATTATTTAAAGAATTGAACTGGCCGTATTGCCCGTCGATACTTGTTTTTGGAAGATCGACTGATGTTCCCTTAAGGGCTTTTACAGCTTCAACCGAATAAGCTGCAGACCTGACTGTCAGGTTACTGTCGAGGGCAGTCTGAATAGCCTCTTTAATTCCGATTTTCCGGACATTCTGTCCGTATGCCGGATTTATCATAGTTCCGCCGGTGAGCATCAGAAAAATCAGGATAATGTTACTCCCCTGAGTTCTTTTGACTTTACGGTTTTTCTTTGTCCCTGAAAAGAAAATATAAAATAACGGAAGTATAAAAAGGGTAAGCAGGGTAGCCGATATAAGCCCGCCTATTACAACAGTGGCGAGTGGTTTCTGAACTTCTGCACCTGCCGAAGTAGAAAGAGCCATTGGAAGAAAACCCAATGATGCTACAGCAGCAGTCATAATTACCGGCCGCAACCTGGAATGAAGTCCTTTCATTACCCGTTCGGTTATATCGGAAATACCCTCCTTTTCAAGTCGGTTAAATTCAGCAATCAAAACAATACCGTTTAAGACTGCAACCCCGAAAAGTGCAATAAAACCTACTCCCGCTGAGATTGAAAAGTTCATACCTCTTAACCAAAGCGCAAATACTCCTCCTATTGCCGACATGGGAACTGCAGAGAAGATTAGCATTGTTTCAGTTACAGAATGAAAAGTAAAATATAAAAGCAGGAAAATCAGCAATAATGCGACCGGCACAGCAATGGCAAGCCTTTTCTGTGCCGCTTCAAGGTTTTTATATTCCCCACCGTAAGTAATATAATACCCCGTTGGCAATTTTATCTTCTCATCAATCTGGGCCGATACATCAGCAATTACACTTTTAACATCACGATTCCGGACATTAAATCCTATAGTTATTCTCCGTCGGGTATCTTCACGGGAGACCTGGGCAGGACCCGATTTTATTGATATTAATGCCAACTGGTCAAGAGGCACTTGTCGACCACCCGCAATAGTTACAGCCAGATTCCTTATATCATCAAGACTCTGACGGTAATCCTTATCGAGACGAACTACAAGTCCGAAACGTTTCTCTCCATCAAAAACTATACCTGCCTGGCTTCCGGCTATTGCGGCTCTCAGGATATTGTTAACATCTTCTACCGAAATGCCATATTGAGCAAGACGGGAACGATCATACTCCACCTGGATCTGAGCGAGTCCTGTAACCTTTTCGACATTTATATCTTCCACTCCCTTAACATTGCTGATTATTTTTTCAACTTCAGCAGCTTCAGAAGAGAGAGTTAAAAGATCATCTCCGAATATTTTTATAGCGATATCCTGTTTAGAGCCGGTCATCAGTTCGTTGAAACGCATCTGAATCGGTTGTTGAAATTCAAATTTCACTCCCGCTAATACTACCAGTTTCTCTTCCATTTTACTAACCAGTTCCTCTCGCGTCGTTGCAGATACCCACTCGCTCTTATCTTTCAGGGTTATTATATAATCCCCTGTTTCCATAGGTGTAGGATCAGTGGGGATCTCACCTGCTCCTATCTTGCAGACGGCATGTTTTACTTCCGGGAAATTTTCAAGCAAAATCCTGTTAGCCATTATAACTTTATCAACTGTATTCGTCAATGAACCTCCCTGCAGAGTCATAACACCCGAGGCAAGATCGCCTTCTTCAAGCTGGGGGATAAACTCTCCGCCAAGTCTGGTGAAAAGAAAAATACTGAAAACAAAAAGTGCAAGGGAAGTAATTGTTATCAAAAGTTTTCTTCTCAGGGCAAATCCAATGAGCGGATTAAATACCTTTATTATACCTTCCATCAGCTTATCTGAAAAATTCGTCCTGTGCTCTGTTTTTTTGCTCAGGAACAAGGCAGATGCCATAGGTACATAAGTTAGCGAAAGAATTGCTGCGCCTATAAGAGCAAATGTCACAACTTCCGCCATCGGTCTGAACATTTTTCCTTCAATTCCTGTAAGAGCCATGATCGGAAGATAGACTATCAGTATTATTATCTGTCCGAAGGTTGCCGAGCTCATCATCCTCTTTGCAGAACCCAGAACGTTTTCATCCATCTGTTCCTGAGTAAGTTTCGGAACACCTGATTGCATATTTCCCTGATAAATCCGGTAGACAACACTCTCCACAATAATCACTGCACCATCAACTATAAGTCCGAAATCAATGGCTCCAAGGCTCATGAGGTTTCCTGAAACGCCAAAAATATTCATCAACGAAACTGCAAAAAGCATAGAAAGAGGGATTACTGAAGCCACGATCAGGCCGGCCCTGACATTTCCAAGCATAATTACCAGGATGAAAATCACAATAAGGGCACCTTCGATGAGGTTTCTTGAGACAGTGCCAATAGCTCTTCCCACAAGGTCGGATCTGTTAAGATAAGGTTCAATTTTGACCTTGTCGGGCAGGGATTTCTGAATTGAGGCAATCTTTGATTCAACGTTATCGATGACCTGATGGGCGTTAGCCCCCTTAAGCATCATCACAACCCCGCCCACTGCTTCGGTTGTATCGACTACAAAGGCTCCGTAACGTATGGCACTTCCGAACTGAACCGTAGCTACATCACCTATGAGAACAGGGATACCGCCATCTCCCGTTTTTACAACAATTTTTTCAACGTCTGAGAGGGTTTTGACGAGCCCTATCCCCCGGATAAAATAAGCAGCCGGTTTTTTGTCGATATAGGCGCTTCCCGTATTTTCATTATTCTTTTCAAGTGCATTGAAAATATCGGTAAGTGAAAGGTTCATTGCCCTAAGCCTCTCAGGATTTACTGCAATTTCATATTGCTTTACAAATCCTCCGTAACTGTTTATATCAGCTACACCTGGTGTTCCGAGCATTTCGCGCCTGACAACCCAATCCTGGAGCGTCCGAAGCTCCATAGGATCATATTCCTTCTCAAAGCCCTTTTCAACGGCAAGCCGGTACTGGAATATCTCACCCAGTCCCGAGGATATTGGCGCAAGTGAAATCTGTGCGAGTTTTGAAGGGATCTGTTCCTCCGCTTCCCTGATCCTCTCATTAAGCTGCTGCCGTGCCCAATAGACGTCAACATTATCTTTGAAAACAACAGTTACAACCGATAGTCCCAGACGGGAAATAGATCTGAGCTCAACAATATCCGGAATACTGGCTACTGAAACCTCAAGAGGAGCCGTAATAAAACTCTCCACTTCCTGAACAGCGAGTGATGGAGCTAGTGAAATTATCTGGACCTGATTATTTGTTACATCAGGAATTGCATCCACCGGCAGCCTGGTCAGGGAATACGTTCCCCAGCCAATAAGCACCAGAGTAAAAAGGATTATTATGAACTTATTCCTTACTGAAAAAGTGATGATACTATCTATCATTATCTGTGAAATATTTAACAGATGAAAATTATATATTCAATTTTAATCAGGTGTTATTTGAAAAGCAGGTTCGTCAGATTTCTTCCTTAGTGTCCTTACCGTATTCCTTAGTGCCCTTTGTGTTAAAAAAGATGTAATTAAACACGAAGGGCTCAAAGGTCTAAAAGAAAGGACACACAGTCCGATAGAAGTACTTATTCAAAACCAGTGAAGTGGGACTATGAAAGCAAATGAATAGTATTGCTATAGTCAGCCTAATACGGGCGGAGCCCTGAATGGAGAAAGTTCAAGAAGGTGTGATACCGGCAGATGCTCGGGTAATACAAGAATGTTATAGGAATGAAGGTATAATTCAGAAGTATTTGTCGGAGCAATTTCTTCCCTGAGAAAATAAACGTATCTGAAATTAAAGAAGAAGGTATAAATCAGTGCCTTTTCGGAGGCAAGGTCATTTAATGCGTGACAGTGACCAGGGAATCTTGAATGATTATCAGATTCATGACCCGATGCAGGACAGGACACTTCTCTGCTTCCAAATGATTCCGGGGAATGGTGGTCGTGAGGAATGACAGAATGAGCAGTTAGTAGAATCCAGGCTGCCCAGAGAAATAAGACCGATACTTTGGAACTGATCTTTTTCATGTTTTAAAATGATCTATCCTGCTTTTCGATCAGCAAATATAGAAAATTATCAGATAAAAAGTTGATTTTGCAATTTCTGCCAACAATTCTTCATTCCTTTGCTCAATAAAACCACGAACTTATACGGTTAAAACAACTCACTAAAATAAATGTTCCCTTTAATACCGGATATAAAACGTAAAAGATTAAAATAATTACATTGAATAAGATAATATTGACATCCGACGGCTCGCACACGATTTTTGTGCCGGAATTAGATGAGCATTACCATTCCATTCACGGGGCAGTTCAGGAATCAGAATTCATATTTGTCAGAACCGGTTTCGAAACCTGCAATACGAATCCGGTAAACATATTTGAAGCTGGTTTCGGAACAGGCCTCAATGCACTTTTAACTGCCATTAAAAGCATGAAAGGCGAAAGGGAAGTCTTTTATACTTCAATTGAAAAGTATCCGTTACCGGAAGATATTACAAATTCTCTCAATTATAATCTTTTTACATCAGATGAGGACAGCAGCCTTTTCAGGCTTATTCATTCCGCTCCCTGGAATACAAGCGTAAGGATCTGCAGGAATTTCAATCTTTTAAAAATCGAAGGAGATTTAACTTTATTTTCGTTTCCGGGAATGTACGACCTGATCTATTTCGATGCTTTCGGGCCTGACAAACAGCCTGAAATGTGGTCGGCGGATGTATTTGCTTCTATTGGATCAGTAACTGTGAAAGGCGGAATCTTCGTAACATACTCTGCAAAAGGTGATGTAAAAAGGAAATTGCGAGCCTCAGGTTTTGAGGTCAGATTGTTGCCAGGGCCCCCGGGGAAGAGACAAATAATCAGAGCAGTGAAAATTTAAATTTTATTTTTAACCATGGTTTTTGCTTTCACTAAAGTATTATCTTTGGGCAAATTTTAAAATTAAAAATGTTTAGTATGAAAATCAAAGTAGCTATTGTAATGACAAGTGTAGCAGCCTTATTGCTCAGCTCATGCGGAAATAATGCTGTTAAAAATGCAAAAATCCAGACTAAGGAAGATTCACTCTCGTATGCTTTTGGTATTGTTAACTATAACGCGCTTAAAACAGATAGTCTAACTCTCGACCCAATGATTGTTGCAAAAGCGATGCTTGACGGAAAAGCTGAGAAGGCTGTCATGACGGACGATGTAGCGCGTAATTTCATAATGGGATTTATCAATAAAAGAGAAGCTGTTAAAAAAGAAAAACAGGCTGAACTTGATAAAGTAACCTTCAAGGAATATATTGATCAGAATGAGGCTTTCCTTGCAAAAAATAAGGAAAAATCAGGTGTTACAGTTACTCCAAGCGGACTTCAATATGAGGTTGTCAAAATGGGTACCGGAGCAAAACCAACCGCAGAGAACACTGTTAAAGTTCATTATGTCGGAACACTTATCGATGGAACCGAATTTGACTCATCTGTCGCAAGGAATGAGCCAGCAACATTTCCCGTTTCAGGTGTTATTCCAGGATGGACAGAGGCTCTTCAGCTTATGCCTGTAGGATCAAAATTCAGAATCTGCCTTCCTGAGTCGATTTCTTACGGAGCACAGGGTGCCGGCGACAAGATTAAACCTTATTCAACCCTTATTTTCGAAGTAGAGCTTCTTGAAATCGTTCAGTAATATGACAACTGCAGAAATTCAGACGCCAAAAGGCACAATGAAGGTCAGCTTTTTTGCTGAGGATGCCCCGAATACTGTCGCAAATTTCATCAAGCTTGCTAAAAGCGGTTATTACGACGGACTGGCTTTTCACAGAGTAATCCCTGATTTCGTAATCCAGGGCGGATGTCCTTTTTCAAAAGATATGAGCGACCCGAAAGTCGGAACAGGTGGCCCTGGTTATAAGATTAACTGCGAACTAAACGGAGGCAACCAATATCACGACAAGGGAGTCCTTTCAATGGCCCATGCCGGAAGAAATTCAGGAGGATCACAGTTTTTCATCTGCCATAGCCGCACTAACACAAAACACCTTGACAGGCAGCATACCTGCTTTGGCAAAGTTTATGAAGGCCTCGATGTGATTGATCTGATACGTCAGGGCGATAAAATCGAAAAAATAACCATCAACGAAGAATAGACTGAAATGGCATTTGAGATTACCGGCAAAGTTATTGATATCGCACCCGTAAACCAGGTAAGCGATAAATTCAAGAAGCGCGAGTTCGTTATTGAAAAGAAAGAGACCGGCGGAAGCGCTGTTTTTATTGACTACATTAAATTCCAGCTGATACAGGATAAATGTGACCTTATCAACGAATCATTCATGAATGAGGAGATCAAGATCTGGTTCAACCTTAAAGGAAACAAGTGGGAACGTGACGGTAAAATAAATTACTTCACTAACCTCGATGCCTGGAAAATAGAAAAACTGTCGGCTCAGAACCGGGAACAAATCAGCTCTTCAAAGCCTTCTTTTGAAGACACTCCTCCCGAAATTGATGATATGAGCGACCTTCCGTTCTAAGAAAAATGCATAAAAAAAGGCTGTCTGATTTCAGGACAGCCTTTTTATTTTAAATTGCAGTCTGGGTATAAATGTACAAAGAGGCTACAGGCTACAGGCTACAGGCTACAGGCTACAGGCTACAGGCTACAGGCTGCAGAGCGCAGGCACCAGGCAACTTGCCAATACATTGAGGATTTCGCTTTTGTTTTGATCTTTAGTTAATTATAATAACATATTGAAATGAAGTATTTAAATATAGCTCTGTTTTTATTGCTGAGCCTGGCAGTTTGCGCTCAGGAAAAATCATCTTCTGCCACAAAAAATGCCAGACAGGTACAGCTTACTTATAACAGACTCATTCAGCCTGCCGGAACCCAGATTTTCTTTGGACTGGACAACCTGGAGAATCATGCTATGGATGCAGCCTTGTCAACCGACGGCAAGTGGCTTGCAGTGGAAGAAAGATTTAGCATTGTCTTTATCAGTACTGTCGAAAATACTGTGAAATACCGACTTCCCGTAAACATTGATACTACCCTCAAGGGAGGTGCCAATACCTATTCCGGAATAGTCTGGCATAACGGAAATGAAGGCCCTGAGGTTTACTGGAGTATGACTGGTGCTAACAGAAGGTCTTTCGTTGTTTCTGCAAAATGGACAGGAGAGAGAGCTGAAATCAATAAGATAATTGAATACAAACCTGATTTAGTCTCAAAAATTGCTCTTCCGAATGAGATTCTCATCACGGAAGAATCTCAAAAGGAATATCTGTACGTCGTTTTGAATGGAAATAACAATCTGATAAAACAGGATCTTAATACAGGCGAAATCATATGGATCGCCAATCCGGGAGTAGCACCCTACGGGATTACGATGGCTTCCGGAAAACTTTATGTGACCAACTGGGCCGGGAGAATACCTGAAGCCGGAGATGTTGAGGTTGCAGGTATTCCTTGGGGATCAGCCAGAGTTAACAACAAGACGGGAGGCGGCACAAGAGAAGGCAGCGTGGCAGTAATTAACCCTGCTGACGGCAAAATTATCAAGGAGATAATTGTGGGTCTGCACCCTAACGATATAGTCTCTGATCCTGCCGGAAAGTTTGTTTATCTTACAAATTCGAACAGTGACAATGTTTCAGTTATTAATACTGAAAAAGACCGGGTCACAGAGACAATCAATGTCCGGTTACAACCGAAAATAAACCCTTTTTTCGGAGACTCTCCCAACGGACTTGCCCTGTCAGAAGATGGAAAGACCCTTTATGTAGCAAACGGGATGGACAATGCCGTCGCTGTTATAGAGCTGGGCAAAAACTCCGCACTGAACTCGGCAATTGGGAAAAGCAGGATTATAGGCTTCATCCCTACAGGTGCCTACCCGTCTGCAATAAGTATTCTGAACTCTGATATTATGTACGTCTGCAATCTCGAAGCATCAGGAGCAAGAGTTGGTCTCAAAAACGAAAGCACTACAAATACGGTTTACAATTCTCACAATATGCTTGCTTCTGTTTCGGTAATTCCGCTGCCCGGGAAGAAGGCGCTAAAGGCCTATACCGATACGGTTATTGCCGTAAATGACCTTTCAAGGGCCGCGGCATCACTGGAAAAACCCGATATGACAGCTCCAATGAAGGCTGTACCCGACAGGATTGGAGAACCCTCCTTTTTTAAACATGTTGTGTATATAATTAAAGAAAACCGGACTTATGACCAGGTCCTTGGCGACATGAAACAAGGCGACGGAGATCCTGGTCTTTGCATTTACGGAGAAGAGATTACTCCCAACATCCATAAGCTCGCCAGTGAATTTATGCTCCTTGACAATTTCCATGTATCGGGAAAATGTTCTGCCGAAGGCCATCAGTGGACCGATGCATCAATAGTAACCGATTATATCGAAAAGAATATGAGGGTCTGGTTCAGAAGCTATCCTCATGTTCAGGAAGATGCCCTGGTATATGCACCCACCGGATTTATCTGGGACAACGCGTTAAAACATGGTAAATCAGCCAGGATATATGGAGAAGCCTCTGTGCCTGTTATGGATAAAGAATATAAATGGATAGATATTTACAATAAATATAAAAGCGGTGAAAAGGTGGAATTCACAAATCAAACTACAATTGAACCCGTTAAAAAGATCCTTAGCCAAACCTATCCATCATATGGAAACCACGAATTCTCCGATGCAATGCGCGCCGATGCCCTGATTAAGGAATTGAACGGCTTTGAAGCACTTGAAGGTGACCAGCTTCCGGAACTGATGGTTGTTGCCCTCCCAAACGATCATACTGCCGGAATGAAACCCGGCTATCCAACCCCAAGAGCAATGGTTGCCGACAACGACTACTCACTGGGACGTATTGTAGAAGCTTTTTCAAAAAGCAGGTTCTGGGAAAACACAGTCATTTTCGTTGTTGAAGATGATTCACAGGGCGGATGGGACCATGTTTCAGCCTACCGGACAGTAAGCCTTGTATTGAGCCCATATTCCAGAATGAAAACTGTAAACCATTCATATTACACTCAGCCGTCAATGGTAAGAACCATCGAACAGATCCTCGGACTTCCTCCTATGAACGTTCAGGATGCTATCGCTAATCCAATGACCGACTGTTTCGGAGCAGTAAAAGATCTTACTCCCTACACTGCAATCCCGAATAAAATCCCGATTGATGAAGTGACTCCTCCTCTGGCCTCATTAACCGGTAAAGCCCTCCATTTTGCAAAAAAAAGCATGTTGCCTGAGTTCAATGGTGTCGATTCAGGTGACGATGATCTGCTTAACAGAATCCTTTGGTACTCAGCGAAAGGCAATATCCCCTACCCCTCCAAATATGCAGGAAAAGCTGAAGAAGAGGAAGAGGAAAATCCTATCACTAAATGAATTTGTTTTTTTAAAGAGTTCGGAGTGTCTAGAGTGCCTAAATTGCCTAAAGTTATAATATTAAACACTTTAGACACTCTAAACACTCTTAACACTCTAGACACTCTAGACACTTTTGGCACTTTAGACACTTTAGACACTCTAGACACTTTAGACACTCTAGACACTCTAGACACTTTATACACTCTAGCCACTCTAGCCACTTATACCACTTTAAATGAATAATCCTCTTCTGGATAACTGGAAAACTCCCTTTGGAACTCCGCCTTTCAACGAAATTCAAAATTCGCATTTTTTGCCTGCGGCTGAGGAGGCGATAAAAATAGCAACAGAAGAGATATTGCAGATTACCGACAATCGGGAACCTGCAACATTTGAGAATACTATAGCTCGGCTTGACCTGGCAGGCGAGATCCTTGGCCGCATCTCGTCGGTCCTGTTTAACCTTAACAGTGCCGAAACAAGCAAGGAGCTTCAGGCTGCTGCAAGGGATGTTTCACCTCTCCTCACCCGTTTTTCAAATGACATTACCCTGAATGTTAAACTCTTTGACAGGATCAGTGCGGTTTATGAAAGCAGAAATCATGAGAAGCTTACAACAGAACAGATAATACTAACCGAAAACAAGTACAGGAATTTCTTACTGGGAGGAGCAGGACTAAAAGAAGACAAGCACAAGCGATTCAGGGAGATATCTGAAGAGATGTCTACCCTGGCGCTGAAATTTGAAGAGAATGTACTTGAGGAAACCAATTCTTTTGAGCTTCACCTTACAGAAGAGTCCCAGCTTGAAGGATTGCCTGAGAGTCTTAAAGAACAAGCCGTTTCGGAAGCTGAAAAAAGAAATAAAACGGGTTGGATCTTTACCCTCCATTTCCCAAGTTATGTCCCTTTCATGCAGTACTCGGAGAAAAGGGAACTGCGCGAAAAGATGTTCAGGGCATATTCCTCCCGCGGGTTCAGGGATAATGAATATGATAATAAGGCTCTTGTGGTCAGAATCGCTAATCTGCGGCTGGAATTGGCAAAAATTCTGGGTTTCGCGAATTTTGCCACCATGGCTCTCACCGACAGAATGGCCGATACTCCTGAAAAAGTTGCTTCCTTCCTTGAAAGGCTCTCTGAAGCAGCAAAACCTGCAGCAAAAAAGGATTTTGAACAGGTTTTACTGTTTGCCGGAGAAGCAGGACATTCAGGTTCCCTTGAACGATGGGACTGGGCTTTTTATTCCGAGAAACTGAAGAAGAAGCTCCATGATATTGATGATGAAATTCTAAAACCCTATTTCCATCTGGAAGCGGTTGAAAAAGCAATTTTTGACCTTGCAGGCAAATTGTACGGAATAAAATTTGTTCTGAACAGAGATATTCCTGTATATCATCCTGAAGTAAAATCATTTGAAGTTTACGATGGGGACGGATCATTCCTCGCCTTGCTATATACTGACTATCATCCGCGACCAGGTAAGAGCGGAGGCGCCTGGATGACAAGCTACAGGGAACAGAAATATGAAGAGAATAATGATATAAGACCCTTTATCTCGATTGTTGCCAATTTTACCAGGGCAACTGAGACCAGACCTTCACTGCTAACATTCAATGAACTTACTACTTTCCTTCATGAATTTGGCCATTCTCTGCACGGTATGCTTACCAGGTGCCATTATGAAGGTCTGTCCGGAACAAACGTAGCCCGTGATTTTGTTGAGCTTCCATCACAGTTCAGGGAGAACTATGCTTATGAGAAAGAGTGGCTTAATACCTGGGCGGTTCATTACTTAACAGGTGAGATGATCCCTGAAGAAATTATCAGGAGGGTAAAGGATGCTTCAACCTTCAACGAAGGTTATGCCTGCTCAAGACAACTTGGATTCTGCTCCCTTGACATGGCATGGCATTCTATAAATGAACCCGCAGAAGTTGACTTAAACAGATTTGAGAAGACTGCTTTGGAAAAAACCGAATTGTTTCCTCCTGTCGAAGGAACTAACATGAGTACCTCCTTCAGTCATCTCTTCGCAGGAGGTTATGCAGCCGGATATTATGGATATAAATGGGCTGAGGTGCTCGATGCGGATGCCTTCAGCTTTTTTACTGAAACCGGGATATTTAATCCGATAACAGCTGAACGATTCAGAAAATTTATTCTTGAAAAAGGCGGCAGTGAGAAACCTCAGGACCTGTACCTTAATTTCAGGGGAAAGGAACCTTCAATTGAGGCTTTTCTGATCAGGAGCGGTTTGATGAAGTGACCTGCTATGGAGAATCCCGTCCTGAAAATAAAATTTAATGCTATCTTTGCGAAGCTCTTTACTAGTTAAAAAACCTTTTAAGTACTTATTTATCAGCACATTAAAATTCGCCATATGATCCTCTTTTTCGAATCCCCATCTGGAAACCTGATAGCTGCCGGCACATCAGATAAACTGACGCAGAATGACATCGAAAAACTTACCTGGCTTTTTGGAAACGCCCGTATGATGGAAAAAGAGAGTATCCAGGGCTTTTTCGTTGGTCCCAGAAAAGAGATGGTAACCCCGTGGAGCACAAATGCTGTTGAAATAACTCAGAATATGGGCATTGCGGGAATAAATCGAATAGAAGAGTTCCATCTCACAGAATCTTCACTTCCTCACCACGACCCAATGCTGCAATCGGTTTATCAAGGACTCGACCAGCATTTATTTACAATCGATAAAGTGCCCGATAAAGTTCTCTATATCGACGATATAAAAGAATATAACCTGAAAGAAGGTCTTGCCCTTAACAATGATGAGATTGCATATCTTGAGGGGCTTCGGGTTTCCCTTGGACGCAAACTTACCGATAGCGAAGTGTTCGGATTTTCGCAAGTCAATTCCGAACACTGCAGGCATAAAATCTTCAACGGCACTTTTATTATTTCAGGGGAGGAGAAAAATGACACCTTATTTCAAATGATAAGGGAAACCACCAAAACAAATCCAAACAAGGTAGTTTCAGCCTATAAAGATAATTGTGCATTTATCCAGGGGCCCGTCGTAGAACAATTCGCCCCGTCTACCCAGGACAAACCTGATTATTTCAGAATAGATGATTTTGAATCAGTGCTTTCAATTAAGGCTGAGACTCATAATTTTCCGACAACAGTCGAACCTTTTAACGGAGCGGCAACAGGAACAGGCGGGGAGATCAGAGACCGCATTGCAGGGGGAAAAGGTGCCTTTCCTATTGCCGGAACTGCTGTTTACATGACCTCTTATCCACGTCCGGATGGAAACCGTTCATGGGAAAAGGCCACCGATGAAAGACCATGGCTCTATCAGACACCAGAAGATATTCTGATAAAAGCATCGAATGGAGCCAGCGACTTTGGCAATAAATTCGGACAACCTCTTATCTGCGGATCAGTGTTCACCTTTGAACATTTCGAGCATATGAAAAAGTTCGGATATGATAAGGTTATTATGCTCGCCGGCGGTATAGGAATCGGGAAAAAGAAGGATAGTGAAAAGAGTATTCCTGAAAAGGGGGACATTATTGTGCTCCTTGGCGGCGATAATTACAGAATCGGCATGGGTGGTGGAGCCGTATCGTCGGTTGATACAGGCGAATTCCACAGCTCTATTGAACTCAATGCTGTTCAAAGGGCTAATCCCGAGATGCAGAAGAGAGTATATAATGCTATCAGGGCTTTCAGCGAATCGGATAACAACCCTGTTATATCAATACATGACCACGGTGCAGGCGGACACCTTAACTGTCTTTCAGAACTGGTTGAAGCCACAGGCGGCAGGATAGATATCAGCAAACTGCCTGTTGGTGACCCTACCCTTTCAGCCAGGGAGATTATTGGAAACGAGTCACAGGAGAGAATGGGACTTGTAATTAAGAAAAAAGATGCCGAAGTAGTCAGGATGATTTCCGAAAGGGAACGAGCCCCTATTTATGTTATCGGTGAGGTAACAGACGACCATCAGTTCACTCTTGTTAACTCTGTTACGGGTGAAATGCCAATCGATATTACACTGGAATCGCTTTTCGGAAATCCTCCGAAAACAGTTATGAATGATTCCCCTGTTGAAAACGGATACAGGGAATTGAAATACGACACGGAGAAAATACACGAATATCTTGACCAGGTATTACAGCTTGAAGAGGTTGCATGCAAGGACTGGCTAACCAATAAGGTTGACAGGTCGGTAACCGGCCGTATTGCCAAACAGCAATGCGCAGGTCCGCTTCAGCTTCCCCTTAACAATCTTGGTGCCATAGCCCTCGACTACCGTGGAGTTAAAGGAATGGCAACATCAATCGGTCATGCCCCGGCTGCGGGGCTTGTTGATCCTGCTGCTGGTTCCGTTCTATCAATTGCCGAGGCGCTTACGAATATTATCTGGGCACCGATGCCCGACATGCTAAGTAGTGTCTCACTTTCAGCAAACTGGATGTGGCCCTGCAAAAATCAGGGCGAAGATGCCAGATTATATTCTGCAGTAAAGGCTGCCAGTGATTTTTCTATTGCTCTTGGCATTAATATCCCAACCGGCAAGGACAGTCTTTCCATGACTCAAAAATACAGCGACCAGGTAGTTTATTCACCTGGTACCGTAATCATTTCGGCATCAGGTGAAGTTTCGGAAATAAGAAAAATAGTTGAACCTGTAATTGTCAATGATCCGGCTACAAGCTTACTTTACATCGACATGAGTTCCGATGACTTCAAAACAGGAGGAAGCTCCCTTGCCCAGATACTGAACAGGCTGGGCAATGAAGTTCCAACTGTAAAGGATCCGGAATATTTCAAAACCGTCTTCGATACAGTTCAGGAACTGATATCTGAAGACAAGATCATGGCAGGCCATGACATATCTGCAGGAGGGATGATAACAACATTGCTTGAAATGTGTTTCGCGAACATTTCCGGCGGATTGATGATAAATCTATCGGCCTTCGATGAAAACGATACAGTTAAAATCCTTTTCAGTCAGAATCCCGGCATCATTATTCAGGTAAGTGAAGCTGATGAAGCGGAGATTGAAGAGAAGCTTCTTGAGAACGGGATCTCGTACTACTCTATTGGTCATCCGATTGATGAAAGAGCGCTTCTGGTTGCAAATATGAATAAGAATCTGAAGTTTAGTATTGATATTCTTCGCGACAAATGGTTTCATACCTCGTACCTCCTCGACAGAAGACAAAGCGGCTCCGAAAAGGCACTCGAAAGATACCATCACTATAAAAAACATGATCTTAAATTCCGTTTGGTCAGCTTTGACGGATCATTTAAATCGCTTGGCATCTCGCCTGACCGACGGATAGCAAGCGGTGTACGTGCAGCCATTATCAGGGAGAAAGGTGTTAATGGCGACAGAGAAATGGCCTATGCACTCTATCTGGCCGGCTTTGATGTAAAAGATGTCCATATGACCGACCTTATCTCGGGAAGAGAAACACTCGAAGATCTGAATATGATAGTATTTGTCGGAGGGTTCTCAAATTCAGATGTGCTTGGATCTGCAAAGGGTTGGGCCGGGGCATTCAAATATAACGAAAAGGCAAAAAGCACACTCGAAAACTTTTATAAAAGGGAAGATACTCTTTCCCTGGGTGTTTGCAATGGCTGTCAGCTAATGGTTGAACTTGGACTGGTTTATCCCGATCAAAAAAAGCGACCAGAACTCCATCACAACAGATCACATAAATTCGAATCGGGATTTATAGGCGTAAAAATACAGGATAACAAATCAATAATGCTGGCCAACCTGAAGGGTATGGAACTGGGAATCTGGGTGGCTCACGGGGAAGGGAAATTTACATTACCTGATTCGGAAGATAAGTACAATATAGTTATGAAATACAGCAAGAGTTCATACCCGGCAAACCCAAACGGATCCGATTACGATGTTGCTGGTTTATGTTCCGCTGATGGTCGCCATCTGGTAATGATGCCACATCTTGAGAGAGCCTATTTCCCATGGCAATGCGGATTTTACCCCGAAGAGAATAAAAAAGACGATGTAACACCCTGGATGAAAGCGTTTGTTAATGCCAGAGAATGGATTGAAAAAATCAACGGGTAATTGGAGTCAGGAAAACTGAAATAAGTTTTGAACTGTCATCCGTATTGAGAGCAGCGGCATTATAATCCTTTGGAAGGATTTTATCACTGATGACTGTTATACTGTATGAACCTGTATCCTGAATATACAGGGAACCCAAAAACGAATCAGCCCTGAAATACGGATATGAGACATCAGATGAGTGCAGGACTATTTTATCGCAGCCGGGACGCTTCTCAATATTATTTTCCCTTATATTAAACCTGACATTATTCCTGTATCTAAGATTTGTTGTATCAATAGTTGCACTTGACAGCCATACATCAAACCGTCCGGATTTGGAAACCAGAACACTCCATTCGGCAGTGTTGTTTTTAGGGTCAGCCACATCGTGATAAAGGGCTGCCTTTTCAACTCTAAGCGAAATCGATCCGTCTTTCTCCTGAAGGATCTTACTCCCGTCAGAATCGCTATTTACATCAGCTGTCGCTGTATTTTCACCTGAACCGACATTTTTGCCGCAAGAGCTGAAAAATGCAACCATTAATATCACTGAACATGTAAATAATATCCTTTTCATTTTCAATTCTTCTTTTAACATTTATCTGATTTTATAACGAGTTAAAGTCAATTTAAGTATAACACAGCAAAAAAAAATCAACTTTTTGAGCCTCAATTAACTAATCTGGTGGCTGGCTTTTTACGTGAAATAAAATTCTCAAACTATTCTTAACATTGCATTACGGGGTAAAGGTAACAAACTGATATCACAAAAAATATTCTTTTTGACAAGCGGTTAGTTTATTGTGATAATTGAGCTTTTTTGGGGATTAAGCATTTTTATGGCTTTTTTCGCCTGTTTGAAAACCTGAATCTAATAAAGTTCCTGATTCTATCTGAATTCCTTTTTGAGGCTTCAGATAAAATCAGGAATACATAAAAAGCCAGAACTATTAATCTAAAAACTTAAATAATTTCTTTAAGTTTCACAGGTCTGCTCTCCAGATATGATTTTTTCGCAGCAATAGCAATTGCTACAGACATAAGTCCGTCGTAACCCGAAACGGGAAGAACCAGATTATTAATAATAGCGTTGCAAAATATTTTCATCTCATTAGCATAAGCTTCAAGATACCTGTCCATGAAGAAATTCAGAGGCAGGGCACCGTGAACTCCATCGCTACTGTAGAACCGGTGATTATCAGGAAAATTATTATCAGCACTGGCCATACCTTTCGATCCGAATATTTCAACCCTCTGGTCGTAACCATAAACAGCTTTCCTGCTATTGTCAATCACTCCGATGGCTCCATTCTCAAAGGATAATGTAATAATTGCCGTATCAACGTCACCAGCCCTGCCTATTTCAGGATCTACAAGTACAGCAGCCTTTGTAAAGACCTCTGTAACCTCACTGCCGGCAATATAGCGGGCCATATCGAAATCATGAATTGTCATGTCCATAAACATTCCACCCGATACTGCGCTGTATTTGGCCGGAGGTGGTGCCGGGTCACGCGAAGTAATTTTAAGTATATGAGGTTCACCGATCTTTCCAGCTACAACCATCTGTTTAATTTTAAGAAAGTTAGGATCAAACCTCCGGTTAAAACCTACCATAAGTTTTACGCCTGCCGATTCTACTGCCATTAAAGCCCCTTTTATAATCTCAAGCGACAGGTCAACAGGTTTTTCGCAAAAGATGTGCTTCCCGGCTTTTGCGGCATCAACGATAATTTGGGCATGAGTGTCAGTAGATGAACATATTACAATGGCATCCACTCCGGAATGATTAATTACATCCAAATAGTTGCTATAGACTGATTTTATGCCGAATTGTCCCGCAACCTCCTTTGCCGAATCAAGGTTTACATCGGCTACGGCAATAACTTCTGCCTGAGGTACATTTTGAACCAGAGTCGCAATGTGCACCTTACCTATGCGACCTGTTCCGATAACTCCAAGATTGATTTTTTCCATTGGTATGATATTTTTTTGGTTTGAAGGGTTAAAATTATAAGCTCAATGATTTAAGGTAATTACGATTCCTGCCGGCACAAATTTCAGGATTTCCCATCCCGGGAAGCACATCCTGCTCCACGACTATCCATCCCGAGTATTCCTGATCACGAAGTTCCTTTACTATTGCCGGAAAATCTACAGCGCCTTTTCCAAGTTCACAAAAAACTCCGCTGCCTACCGATTTGAAATAGTCCCAGCCTTCATTTCTTGATTGGTCTGCGATTTCAGGATGGCAATCCTTAAAATGAATATGCCATATCCTGCCATAATGATTCTTAAGCGCTGAAAGAGGATCGCCTCCGCCAAACATATAATGGCCCATATCAAGTACAAGCCCTACAAGCAAAGGATCAGTGTATTCAAGAAGCTTGTCTATCTCAGCAGGTGTTTCAACATACCCTGCACAATGATGATGAAAGACAGTGCGCAGGCCGGTTGATTTTTTCACTTCGGCGGCTACAAGATTCGCTCCTTCGGCAAAGATCTTCCATTCTGCGTCAGAGAGGCTCATTTCAGGTGTAATCCTTCCAGCGTTTTCAGTACGCTCTTTAATAGTACCGTTTTCATCGGCTAAAACGATAAATGCATCTTTATAGCCGGCATCAGCCATTAATTTTGCCGTTTTAACAGCTGCTTCCGCACCAGCAGCATGCTTTGATTTATCCTTCAGAAAAACCGGGACAAAGGCACCAACCATTGACAAATTTCTTTTTTCAAGTTCCGATTTCAGTTCTGAAGGAACAACCGGCATGAAACCCCAGTCTCCAAGTTCACTTCCCTCATAACCTGTATCGCGGATCTCATCAAGAACCTGGTCATAAGTGGCTGCTTTGCCTTCAAGATCAAATTCCAGGACGCCCCAGGAACATGGGGCATTAGCTATTTTTATCATATTAAGTTATTTATTTGGTACGTTAAAAAATCAGAATTTTCTGCTCCACTCATCATGCCAGCGCTCAATGACAACCTTTGTCTGGGTATAGAACTCAATTGCATGCCCCGATTGTCCGTGCAGATCACCGAAGAAACTCTCTTTCCATCCGCTAAAGGGAAAGAAAGCCATCGGAGCCGCAATACCTATGTTTATCCCGATATTTCCTGCCAGCGCGTCGTGACGGAACTTCCTTGCTGCGGATCCGCTCCTTGTAAAGATGCATGCTGAATTTCCAAAACGGCTTTTATTGATTATCTCAATGGCAGCGTCCAGAGATGAGACATTTATTATTGTCAGTACCGGTCCGAAAATCTCGGTATTGTACAATTCACCATCCGGATCGACATTAGTCAGAACGGTTGGACCAATGAAGTTACCTTTTTCCAGGCCCGGGACAGAAATATTTCTGCCGTCGAGCAATAGGCGTGCACCTTCGGCAACACCTTTCTGTACTAGTTTTTCAATTCGTTCCTTGCTTTCAGGTGAAATCACCGGGCCCATTTCAGTCTCAGGCGACAATCCGTCGCCAGTCTTCTTCGACCGGGCAGCCTCTAAGATCTTTTCAGTAAAAATTTCACCGGCACTACCCACTGTGATCACAACCGAAGCAGCCAGGCATCTCTGTCCGGCACATCCGAAAGCACTGTCGGCAATGATTCTGACGGTGGTTTCAACATCGGCATCGGGCATCACCACAACAGGGTTTTTTGCACCGCCCTGAGCCTGAACGCGCTTGTTATATTTGACTCCGGTCTGGTAGATATATTTTGCCACAGGTGAAGATCCCACAAAACTGATTGCTGGCACAAGCGGATTTTCGAGAATTGCATCTACAGTCTCCCTGCCACCGTGAACGAGGTTCAGCACACCCTTAGGAAGGTCCAGACCTTCAAAAAGTTCAAATATCCGGGCCATGGTCAGGGGAACTTTTTCCGAAGGCTTTACAATAAAAGTATTACCTGTAGCAATGGCATAAGGCATGAACCAGAAAGGTATCATCACCGGAAAGTTAAAGGGCGATATACAAGCCCCGACGCCAAGCGGCTGACGTATATAGAACTCGTCTATACCTCGTGCAATATCTTCTGAAAAATCGCTCTGCATGAGTTTCGGAATGCCACAGGCAACTTCAATATTCTCAACGGCTCGTGTGATTTCAGCCTTTGACTCACCAAGTGTCTTCCCGCATTCCCTGGTGCATATTTCGGCAATCTCATCACCTTTAGCTTCAAGTATCTGCTTCATTTTAAAAAGATACTGAATCCTCTGCAAAGCAGGAGTATTTCGCCATGCAGGCCAGGCTTCATGAGCTTTTTCAGCAGCAATAATCACATCCTTCCCCGATCCTGCCGGGACCAGGGCAAGAAGCTGACCTGTTGCAGGATTGATTACGTCGAGATATCCGGAACCGAGCGAATCAACCCATTCTCCGTTAATATAATTTTTAAGTTTAAGTGCCATTATTTAAATATTTCAAATTAGCAATTTTCAATTTTTAAAGGAAATACCGCTGTTTCTTCTTGTTCTCGGTATAAACTTCAAACGCCTTCTTAACTGTTTCAATTTCTGCAACTTCCGAAACTGCAACTTCCCACCATGCATAGCCGGGAATACCCTTGTACAGGTCAGTCTCGATAGTAATAACTGTAGTCACTGTCTGTTTCTTTGCCTCTTCAATAGCAGATTTTAGTGAACTTATATCGTGTGCCTCAATTACGTTGGCGCCAAGGCTGCGGGCATTGCCTGCAAAATCGACCGGAAGAGTTTCACCAGTCAGTAACCCTGTTTTTTCATCGCGGTAACGGTATTTGGTACCGAAACGCTGTGACCCCACCGATTCCGATAATGCTCCAATGCTTCCATAACCGTTGTTATTCAGAAGAATGATAATGAATTTTATCCCCTCCTGTATCGAAGTCACTAGTTCATTGTTCATCATCAGGTAGTTCCCGTCGCCAACCATTACGAATATTTCCCTGTCGGGGCAGGCCATTTTGGCTCCTATTCCGGCAGCGACTTCATATCCCATAGTAGAATATCCATATTCAAGATGGAATCCTTTGGGATCCGTTGTTCTCCATAGCTTATGCAGATCGCCGGGAAGGCTTCCTGCAGCGCAAAGAACCACATCGCGTGGCCCTGCAGCCTCATTTACAGCTCCTACAACTTCACCCTGTGTAACAGGACAGGAACCAGTGACTTTATAAAAATCACTTACCTGTTCATCCCATCTCCTGTTAAGGTCAGCTATCCTGTCAGTATATTCGGTCTGAGCATGGTAACCATCAAGCAGAACCAACAATTCTTCAAGACAGACTCTGGCATCTGCCGTCATTGGAAGAGCTGAATGTTTGAAGGAATCAAAATCGGCAATGTTAATGTTGATAAATTTCACACCTGGATTTTGAAATGCTGTTTTGGATGCCGTTGTAAAGTCGCTGTACCTGGTGCCAATCCCTATCACAAGGTCAGCTTCGCCTGTTATCTCGTTAGCTCCAGGTGTTCCGGTTGCTCCGACTGCTCCGAGATTAGACGGATGGTTAAAAGGCAGTGACCCCTTTCCTGCAAAAGTTTCTGCAACAGGAATTCCTGTCAGATCAACAAAAGCTTTCAGTGCATCTGTAGCCTGACTGTAAATAACCCCGCCGCCGGCAATAATTACCGGCTTCTTTGAGGACCTGATCAAACCTGCGGCTTCCTTTGCAATTTCCCTGTCGGGTCGTGGCCTGGCAATCTTCCAGGTTCTTTTCCTGAAAAGCTCTTCAGGGAAATCATAGGCCTCTGCCTGAACATCCTGTGGAATCGCAAGCGTTACTGCTCCCGTTTCGGAAGGAGAGGTCAGTACACGCATTACTTCGGGAAGAGAGGTAATCAACTGCTCCTGCCTGTTTATCCTGTCCCAGTATTTTGAAACAGGTTTAAAGCAATCATTCACTGAAATATCCTGAGTTGAAGCTGATTCCAGCTGCTGCAGTACGGGTGCCACATTCCTTCTGGCAAAAATATCACCGGGAATAATAAGCACCGGAATACGGTTTATTGTAGCACATGCTGCTCCTGTCACCATATTTGTAGCGCCAGGACCTATTGAAGAGATACAGGCGAAGGTTTGCAGACGGTTCTTCATTTTAGCATAGGCAATAGCAATATGAACCGATGCCTGCTCATTACGGGTCATATAATACCTGAAATCAGGATTTTCCATCAACCCCTCGCCTACCCCGGCAACTATTCCATGTCCGAATATGCCAAGGCAGCCTGCAAAGAACGGATTTTCAACACCATCACATTCAACGTACTGGTTTTTCAGAAACCTTACAACCGCCTGCCCTACTGTCAATCTTATTGTTTTCATTTTATAACAGAGTTCTTTATATTGTTAATTAAGTGTCGTTTAGTTTAGTCTGGATAAAAAGTTTCTCACTCTTACTTTTTTACCCCACTGCCCCCAGGGGGGTGTTCTTAAATCCCCCCTTGGGGGGTTGGGGGGTAAAAACACAAGAATAAAAGAGTGGTATTGGTGGTAAAATATTCCTTTCATGTTTGGTAATAATATTCCTTAACTAAATGCCATTGATTGTTTATTCATGGATAATTTAACTCGTAATTCTGTTTTCAGGTTTTCAGGTTCATCTCCAGTGTTACTACCGGCACCCTGGGGTCCATCGCCTTCCAGGTACCGTAGATCCACTCATGGTCAGGATCGTTGCTGCTGGCAAGGCTCTGATCGGAGCCTGCAAGGAAATTAAGATAGTAGACGTTGTAACCATGACCGGCCACCACAGGATGGTATCCCTCAGGTATAAGTACCACATCATTGTTATGAGCCTCGGCAATCTCATCAAGCGTCCGGCTGTCATTGTATACCTTCTGGATTGCAAAGCCCCGGGGTTTGTCGATCTTATAAAAATAAATCTCCTCCAAGTCCGCTTCCTTCAGAATACCAGTAGTAGGATCTGTTTTCCTCGTATCGTGCTTGTGAGCAGGAAATGAGCTCCAGTTTCCTGAGGGAGTATAGACTTCAACGCATACAAGGTGGTTGCATGGTGAACCGGGTGGAAGGATGCTGTTGATCTGACGGCTGGCATTATCGCCACCCCTGTATTCGATACCCAATGAATTAACGTCGGAAGGAGTCATAAGCCTGGCAGGAAAACTTTTCTCCGCAGGGCACCAACCGCAGGCAAGGTCCAAAAGTTCTCCGGCAGCCGAAATTTCAAACTCAGTATCCGGCGGAAGGTATAAAGCATGAGGAAGGCCTGAAAAAACATTACGCCGTGCATCAGCTGTTGTCCAACTCCCCTTCGAAGTATTGGCAAACATATTGCCGCCAAGAATGACAAAGAGGTATTCACTACTTCCGGTTTCACCCGACCATTTTTGGCCGGGCTTTAAAGTCCTTGCAAGGAAATTCAGATTCTTCCATCCTGCTTCAGAAGAGCTAAGATGCTGGTAGATCTCTTCTCCGGGAGAAGATTTTGCCAGAACCTTACATTTTTTATCACGATTCATTGCTAAATTACTTTTACCAGAAAAAATAATAGAGTGAGGCCAGTATACCGCAGATCCCTATCGCAGCAATGTTGAAAGTCATTGACGTATGAAAAATACCGCTATGAAGGTTAATGCTCGCTGAATCTTTCTTTTTAAGAGTATTATTCAGAATCATTATGAGACCTGTAAGAATTATCATAACAATCGGCACATAAATTGCTTCAAGTGCCAGATTCCTGAGCGGATGAACAAAGAAGGCGGATATGATACCTGCAAGCATTGCAACTGCAATAAGTTTATAGCCGATCTTAATAATTTTAATGCCTTTATTACCGTCAAAGACATTTTCAACCTTTCGTGTCTTATCCATAAGGCTCATACCGACCATCACGAACGAAAGAAGTATGAAGACATATCCTATCCTGAGGACGAAAGGCATTTCGGGGAAGCATATCTTCATCACCAGTCCTAGTGGGATTGTAAGCAATGCGGTCCAAAGAGCTGCTTTAGAAGAAGATTGTCTCCAAAACAGGCCACAGAAGAAGATCAGAAACTCGCCAGGATAAATGAACCCGGTATATTCCTGAATGTACTGGTAAGCCTGATCGAGAGATCCCAGTTGGGGAGCAATTATTGTTGAAATTGTAAGGGCAACAAGCGCCACTATCTGACCTACCTTCACCATCTGCCTGTCAGTAGCATTCTTATTGATGTAGCTTTTATAAATATCCATCGTAAAAATGGTAGAAGTACTATTCACAATTGAACTTATTGAAGAGACAGCCGCAGCCGCAATAGCAGCGAATGAAAGACCTGTAATACCAACCGGTACAATATTCCGGATAAGCCATGGATAGGCTTCATCGGATTTTCCAAGTTTTGCCCCTAATGCAAAGACAGCTATACCCGGGATTACAACCAAAAGCGGGATTAAAAGTTTCAGATAGCCGGCAAATACAACTCCAAGCTGGGCTTCCCTTATTGTTTTTCCTGCAAGCCCCCTTTGAATAATGAATTGATTGAATCCCCAGAAGCTAAGATTGGTAAGCCACATCGAACCAAGTACTACACCAAGACCAGGAAGATCTGAAAAGGCGTCTTTGAGACCACCTTTCCCATCAGGGGCAAAGAGAGTTCCCTTAGAAATTATCATATGAAATTTCTGCGGAGCTCTGCTTATCAATTCGTTAAATCCGGCTAAAACTCCGTGACCATCGCTTAAGGCATTAAGAGCAAATCCGGTTGTAATAAGGCCTCCAATTATCAAAACAATTACATTTATTACATCTGTCCAGGCAACTGCTTTCATTCCGCCCCATAATGAGTAGAGTGCCGAAAATAAAGAAAAGCCTATAATCCCGTAAATCAATGGTATCCCGATGATTCGTTCCATTGCCAGAGCACCCAGATAAATAACCGCAGTCATGTTTACAAAAATGTAAACGAGGATCCAGAAGACTGCAAAAACCGTACTCACCCTTTTATCATACCGGTCCGAAAGAAACTGCGGCATCGTAAATATGCCCTTCTCAATGAAGACAGGGAGGAAATACTTAGCTACAAATATCAGACAAATGGCAGCAATCCACTCATAAGCGGCGATTGCCAGACCTATCGCATAACCCGACCCCGACATAGCAATGAAATGCTCTGCCGAAATATTTGCTGCCAGGAGTGTTGAACCGATAGCCCACCAGGGGAGCGAACGTCCGGCCAGAAAATAGTCATCCGAAGTCCTCTGTTCTCCTTTTTTCTTGCGGGAAACCCATAGACCTACGCCTACAATGATTAAGGCATAAACAATAAAAATAATCCAGTCGAGTAAAGCAAATTCTTTCAATTCCTTAGTTTTTAGTTGTTAATCCGGTACAATAAGCATCATCTCCCGCATTTTTGCTGTCAGGTTTGCGGTTGCCTGTGAAAATTGGGTAAGGGTCATAACCGTAGCCCCAAAACCATCAAACTCTTCTATTGTCATCCCGTCTTCATGGTATGCACGGCGAAAATCAGTGAATTTTTTTTCAAGTTCCTCAATAATTGCCTTACCAACAGGCACATCCATACGATTTTCAACACTGACATCCGATGCGTTATACCGTTTTTGCCATTGATACGGAGGAGATATTACCACATCACCTCCTATAAATTCCGACCAGTGAAGGTGATTCCTGAACGCAGCGCTTAAAAGCCTCAGGCGATAACCTCTCTCCCTGAATATTGCATAAGCTTTTTTCATCACTGCAACGCCCGCCCAATCGAAGATATGAGGATTTGCGATAATATTCCTTTTATCAGCAACATGCCGCAACCAGTCGTCAAGCCTTCCTACCATCAGGGTACAAACCGGCCCCATGGAGCTAATATCCTTACCCTCTTTCTCGCGCCTGGTCAATCCCCTTTCAACAGCCTCGGCAACTGCTATTGCCTGCGGGAGGGTAAAGCTAACGGTTGCGTTTATGCTCACCCCCAGGTAAGTAGCCTCCTCAATGGCCTTTACCCCGGCTTTTGTTACCGGAATTTTTACTATCATATTAGGAGCCAGCTGACTGAAATGAACCGCCTGCTTTACGATTTTGTCAGTATCACGGTATAATCTCGGATCGGTCTGAATAGAAAGACGCCCGTTGCGTCCTTTTTCCCTGTCAAAAACCGGCTTTAGGACACCAGCGGCTTTAACCGACATGGCCTCAATAAGTTTCCACGCTACATCATCTTCGGAATATGCAGGATTATCATTAATGATCTGAATAATCGTATCCTTCCATTTATCCCACTCCTGTTTAAGAACGTTCCATACTATGACCGGATTGCAGGTTGCTCCATTAGCTCCATGCTCAATTGAATACATAAGCTCCTCAATTGAACATGAATCATTCCACAGAACTGTGGGAGTGCTCTGCGTCATTTTATGAAGAGGGCTCTTGTAATTCATCTTCTGATTCAGTTCATCACTAATAATATCCATCGGTACGTTTATTTATATTTGGGTTGAATCATGACCCGGATTTTTCAGGTCAGTCTGGCACAAAACAGGAAACATTACAGTACTCATTAAAGCCAAAGATAATTTTAATTCACATATACTATTTTTACATTCTTACCATTCTATGGTGATATTTTAGCATTTTTCGAATATATCCCAAAGCATCAGGCTAATTTGAGTAATTTACTGTGTGAGTATTTGTAATCAGTAACAGAATTATCAATTATGTTAATTTACTTCCCCCATGAGAGATAGCTGTTAAGTTAAGCCAAGATAGAAAACGG
The DNA here is from genome assembly GCA_903844815.1 of uncultured Bacteroidota bacterium. GTDB lineage: Bacteria > Bacteroidota > Bacteroidia > Bacteroidales > VadinHA17 > LD21. Next base: position 54,308 of record CAIMVD010000101.1, read on the forward strand.
AAATATAGAGATTTAAAAAAATCGGACTGTCAAAAAAGTCCTCCGTGGTCCTCAGTGGCACCTCTGTGGTCCTCTGTGAAAGTTCTTAACAGTTTGTTACACAGAGATCCACAGAGAAGGCACGGAGATCCACAGAGGCCTGAAGTTAAAATTCGTGCTTTTTAGACAGCCTCATAATTATTGTTTATACTTTCATCATAATAAACCGGTAACTATATCGAATCAAAAAATGACCTCAATGAATTTTACCTCAAATGGTTTAAGAGTCACTGACGAGAGCTTCTGCCCTATCTGAACACCAAGCGTATTAACCTCCGTAATCCCCGAAACTGATAAATCAGGCAATGCCGACGATATTTTTACTTCTGCCGGCTTTCCGTCAGTTTCCCTGAAATGCAGCAATATAGTCCTCTCCTTTTTAAACACAGGACGTGTATTAACAAGGAGGGCATTTTCAGAACCCTCAATATTCAGGGTTTTGAGGCTGAAATCCTTCAGCTTATTCTCTCCTGCCGGAAAGGTTCTTGTAAGAAAAGGATTTCGTTCGCCCCATGAATATTTTGCAGCGAAGGAATTTGAGGTATCGCGAGTGGAAGTAATCTGGTAGCTCCATGTGAATGCGCCTTCCTGAAAGGCTCTGAAGTTGGTGAACCAGTAATTATTCATGACGTAGGAATAGAGCCATGCCTTGCCTGCCTTTGGGTTCCTTTCGTATTTCCCAAGGTTGAAATCGCTAAACTGCCATAAGGGCGCCTCGTTGCTAACAACTATTATTTGTCCTGTTTTGCCTCTTACTGCCACAAAGTTCTGAACAGTATTCCAATCGGTTGATGAGCCAGGCAACTGATCTCCCTGCGACAATGTCCCCCCGATTGTTTCGAAGACAATCCGCGATTGCGGCAGGGTGAAAGGGAAAGCCACATACAGAGCTTCCGGAGAAGTTACAATTTCCTTGTTTGCACTGAAAACGAACTCAGCCTTTTTTGAGTTTTTGTAAAGACGTATTTCGACTTCAACTCCTTTCGGATTTTCCAGCTTCCCCGCGGTAAATCCGTCGAGATCTGCACCAATTTTTATGCTTTCCCATACCTGTCCGGATTCTCCGGCTTCTACCCTAACATTCCTCACAGTTGTATGTGTCAGAGCCATCGAATCACGGTTCGGAACCGTTTCATGAACAAGCTGACCGATCAGATAAGGATTATTATGGTCAATAAGATCGGTACCAAGATCCTTATCAAAAAGACCACTGACGGCTCCGGTTTTTTTATCAACAGTAATCCTGTAATATTGGTTTTCAAGGATCTCAATGCCGGAAGAAACCTGGTTAACCTGAGGTTCCTGTGAGTCGCCTGTCTCAACTTTCAGGGCTTTAAAGCCTAACGCGGGCACCTCTTTTACATCAAGCATCCAATAGGCTCCTTCCGAACGCCTTGTAAGCATCTGAGAGGGAACTTCAGCACCCGTAGAAAGATCGATAAGCCTCACCTTTCTATTCAATGGAAGTATCTGGCCGTCAATAAAAAGCTTCACATTACCTGATCGCTTCCACCCCATCGGGTTCACGACATATATTACCGGGAATTCTGCCTTAGGAAGAAATTGCTGAAACCTTGCATTAGCCTCTTCATTGAGAAGGGTAACCTGTTTAAGCGCCTCCCATGCATAAGATCCTTTCATGAGCCACTGTTTTGTAGTATTCTCCGAAAAGGGACGATCGATACTCTCATCGGCCCCGGAAGTATGCTCATCGAAGAAGATTGCATTTTCGTTGATATGAGCTATTTTCTCTTCGGTCAACGGACTAAGCTCGCCTTTCAACATCGAGACCATTGCAAAAAGAGCCTCATCGGTTTGTAAAAGATTCTGGGTCTTTCTTACCTCGGCTGTTTCGCGTGATGAGGAACCAAAGCCGTCGGTCCACCAGTCGGGCCATGCTTTCCTGTAGACAGGCAGGCTTGCAGAATAATTCTTCTGAACATATTCAGGAAATTCGCTTGCCAGGGCGAGCCTGAGTTTTGGAGATTCATACTTTGAATTCCAATCCTCAACTACCTTGCAGGCAGCCGTTGAAGGAGGTGCATTATCGGTCCAGTAGCCAGAAAACTGAATCCCGATTTTATCAAAAGGATATCCCTTCGAATCGATGTCGGCGATATGATCGAGCAATTTATATTCATTTAATGCCTTGCTGTGTATCCCGTAAAAATTACCGGTATGGTAATGGTCGGCCCTGAAGGCAAGCAGTCTCTCACCGGAGGGAGCCTCCCACCAGAAGGCAGTAGGTTTGTCGAAGGGAAGTACCGACCTGGTCTCATTAATGCCCATTATCAGGTATTTTACCCCTGTATTCTTAAAATAATCGGGCATGCACCAGGCTATACCATTCACATCGTTCTGCATGGCGCTCGTGACAGGAATACCCTGAGCAACAAGTTCCTTTAGGGGCTGAAGAAAATCGAACATAATGTTTTCATCGGTGATCTCGGCCATATTTGCGAACATTGCAGTCACCTCAATACGGCCTTCGGCAATCCTTTTCTTCAACCTTTCGATCTGGTATTTTGGCCTGGTGCGCATGAACTCACGTGTTACCCAGGCCGATTCGCAGGTCCATCTGAATTTGCTGTCATCAGGCAGGTTATCGGTCTGGTCGCAATAATCAAGGGCATAGTCGATATACCTTATCTGTTCTGCAAGTATTTCCGACTGGGGCCTCGTATAACCGATATCGGTATGGGAATGCTGTACAAATAATATCTCCCATTTTTTGGGTGGGATGAGCTGAAAAGGGATCTTAACCTCTGCATTCCTGTTGACTCTTACAGAAATTGTTAACTTTTCAGGTTTGCTTACAGCAGGGACAGTTAACAGGAATTTATTCTTCTCTGTGTTAAAATCAGAAGAAAGAACCTGTTTTCCTGAGATTGATATTACAACATTTCCCATATCAGGGGATTTAATTTCAGCCAGAATCTGCTGATATGATTTCCCTCCCTCTTTAAAGAGAACAGGTGCATTCTTGAATCCGACAAATGTTTCGTCTTTAACCTGACCATATACAGGCATTGCAGCACACAGCAGCAGAAATATCATGATAGCTTCGGGAAGTACTCTTTTCTTCATCATGTCAAATATTTTCAGAAGGTTAATTATCCAGGTTAATTTCAGTATTTTCAGTCAACATAAATATAATGGATAATCGTGATAAAATATGCGATCAGCTACAAATCAGTACTCAGGGACTTCAAATTCGGTTTTCAATTTGATGAATTGTATAAAAATACTTAGGTTTAAGAAATAATAAATTCACGAAGAAATAATCATGAATAACAGGAGCAGTATGATCTGTAATATTTTCGGTGAACATATAAGACCTATTTCCAAGGGTAAAACTACAGCCAGAAGTTTTCCATTTAAAAAAACAAAATGAAAAACAGCAAAGAAAGCAGCCGGATACTCCTTCGCCAAAAGGCAGAAGAGCTTCTGAAAATGAAATATCCAGGGTCAGGTTCGCAACTTACTGAAGACGAATCGCTCAGACTCATACACGAACTGGAGGTTCACCAGATTGAGCTGGAATTGCAGAATGAAGAACTCATGAATGCATTAAGTATGGCAGAGGCTGCAAATGTCAAGTTAATTGGATTATATGACCAAACGGTTGTTGATATTTCCGACTGCAGGGATGTAGAAAAAAAGTTGCAGGACATCATCGACAAAAATCCGATATCAATTCAAATACTCGATATTAACGGCTACACTATTCAAACAAATTCAGCTCACCTCAATCTTTTTGGCGCTGCTGTCCCTCAGGGATATTCATTATTTCAGGATCCTCAACTAATACAGCAAGGATTAGGAGAGTATTTCGATCGCATTATTAACGGTGAAGTTGTTTTTTTCCCCGACTCGTATTTCAATGCCCATGAAGTTGATCCATCCTTTCCTGATATTCCTGTTGTGATAAAGACTACCGGGTTCTCATTGGCTGACGGCAATGGAATAACGGAGAAAATTGTTTTGATGCAGGAAAATATTACAGAGCGAAATCATGCCCAGCAAAAACTACAGGCTTCAGAGGAGATGTATCATGCCATTTTTCAGGGAAGTCACGACGGAATATTGATTGCCGATAGTACATCAAAGATGATTACCTATGCCAATGCGGCTCAATGCCATTTATTCGGCTATACAGAGGAACAATTCAAAACGATGGACATTGCCGCTATTCATCCGCAGGATACTTTCACACATACTCTTGCAGAGTTTGAGAGTATGTTGCACGGGAAAACATCGCTTGCCGAAAATATTCAATGCCTTAAAAGGAACGGCGAAATTTTTTATGCCGATATCAGCGGGGCGCTTATCTCAATAAATGGAAAAACCCAGCTACTGGGTTTTTTCAGGGATATTACAACGCGCAAAAATGCTGAAAATGCACTGAAAGGAAGCGAAGAAAAATATCGTAAAGATTTGATATTTCTGCAATCAATTTTAGAAAGCCCAATTAACATCGTTATATTTTCAATTGATAAAAATTATTGTTATACAAAATTTTCAGTGTCTCATAAAGAAACAATGAGAAAAATCTGGGGCGTTGATATACAGATTGGAATGAACATGCTTGATTTAATTGCCAATCCTGAAGACAGAAAAAAGGCTAAGAATAATTTTGACAGGGCCTTTAAAGGGGATTTTTTCATGTTGACGGAAGAATATGGTGATAAAGAACTTTCCAGAATTTATTACGATAATTATTACAATCCGGTCAATGATGACGAAGGAAACATTGTTGGCTTATCCGTTTTCGTTCTCGATGTGACGCAACGCAAGCAGGCAGAAATGAAGATTATTGAACTGAATACTAACCTCGAACTGACGGTCAGTAAGAGAACTGCCCAGTATCAGGAAGCCCTGAGCAGGTTGGAGAAGATTGCCGACCGTGTCCCCGGCGTTGTGTATCAATTCCAGATGAACCCCGACGGCTCTTCCTGTTTCCCCTTTACCAGTGAAGGCATCCATGATATTTACCGGGTCTTCCCAGAAGATGTAGTCAATGATGCTTCCATAATATTTTCAAGGATTCACCCTGATGATTACAATGGTGTGGTTGCCTCTATTCAGGCATCGGCCAAAGACCTCACCCTTTGGCAGCATGAGTATCGGGTCAGGTTTGATGATGGTACGGTGCGTTGGTTATCGGGCAATGCCAAACCTCAAACAGAAGCAGATGGCACTATAATATGGCATGGTTTTATTTCAGATATCACCGAACGTAAGCTGGTAGAAGACGATCTCAAAGAAAGTACTGAGAGGCATCGTGGATTAAGCGAAGCTGCTTTCGATTCAATCTTTTTCTCTGAAAAAGGTATTTGCATTGAGCAAAACCGGATGGCTGAAAAAATATTCGGTTATACCAACGAGGAGGCAATAGGAAGATATGGCACGGATTGGATAATAGAGGCTGACCGGAAAACGGTTATGGACAATATGATTGCGGGTCATGAAGAACCTTACGAAGTAACAGCTCTGAGAAAAGACGGTACAACATTCCCCTGCATGTTAAGCGGCAGAATGATGTATTATAAAGGGAGAAATGTACGCGTTACTTCCCTGAGTGATATCACTCAGCGCAAACAAGCCGAAGAAGCCCTTATTAAAGCTAAAAGCGAAGCGGTAAAGGCAAATCAGGCCAAAAGTGAATTTCTTTCGCGCATGAGCCACGAACTGCGCACACCAATGAATTCGATACTTGGATTTGCACAGTTAATGCAGATGGCTGAACTTACCCCGAAACAAACTAAAGCTGTAAACCATATCCTCAACAATGGCAGACATTTACTTAACCTTATCAACGAGGTACTGGACATTTCAGGCATTGAAGCGGGAAGGCAAAACCTGACCCCGGAACCAGTGCAGTTATCATCCTTTATCAATGAAATAACCGATGGCATACAAGTTGCAGCTAACAAAAGAAAAATATCAATCTGGCTTGTTGATTCACCAGCCAACAGCCTCTTTGCACTGGCCGACAGGTTCCGTTTAAAACAGGTTTTGATAAACCTCCTGGGCAACGCCATAAAATACAACAGCGAAGGGGGTTCGGTAACGATTCGAACAGCCCGGCAACCAGCAAATGAACAAGGCCTCACCAATATCAGGATTTCAATCAGCGACAAAGGAAACGGAATCAGGCCCGAAGACATCGGAAAGCTTTTCCAGCCTTTTGAACGCATTGGAGCCGACAGAACCGAAACCGAAGGTACGGGGCTGGGACTGATGGTTGTGAAAAAACTTACTGAAGCCATGAACGGAACAGTTGGGGTTGAGAGTGAGGTCGGCACAGGAAGTACCTTCTGGATCGAACTGCCGTTCACCGAAAATAACCAACCGGATGTAAGTCAATCCCCCGGTTCTTCAACTCCTGAATTGTCTGACTACAAACATGTCTCAACTATTTTGTACATAGAAGACAATCTTTCGAATATAGAACTGGTTGGAGAAATCATGGCTGAACATCGGCCGGAAATCCGTCTTATAACATCAGTTTACGGGAAGCAAGCCCTCAAACTTGCGGAAGAGCATAAGCCCGGTTTAATACTGCTCGATCTCGATCTGCCCGATGTGCAGGGACGAGAAGTCCTGGAACAATTATTGACTGATGACAGTTCAAAAGCAATTCCGGTAATCATCATCAGTGCCGATGCCATGCCGTTTCAGGTTGAAAAATTGATGAAAGCAGGCGCTATGGATTATTTAACAAAGCCGTTAGATATCGTTCAATTTCTGAGCACCATTGAACGGCACCTTAAAATTTAAGCTATTTTTATTTCGATCAGAACAGAAAATATAAATACATGTAATACAAACTTGATTTTATGAAGCCATTTTATCAGAAACTGGCAGTTGCTCCAACGCAATCAGTATTATTTTATAATGAAGAAAAACCTCATTTTACCGTTCAGTGGCACTATCATCCGGAGATTGAGATTCTCTTCGTTGTAAAAAGCTCAGGTTTATGTTATGTGGGCGATGGAATACATCGTTTCACAGAAGGCGAGATCAGCATTATCGGCGAGAATGTACCTCACTGGTGGAAAAGCGATGCAAGGTATCTTGATCCCAACTACACTCATGGTATCAAAGCCCAGATAATTCAATTCAAGAAGGAGATCTTTGATTCCAATTTCATAAACCTTCCTGAGATGACGGCCATAAAGGGGCTGATAGGCAAATCGCAAAGGGGAATCCAGTTCAGCGGAAAATGCAGGAAAATGCTCGGGGACCAGATACAGAAGATCTTCCGGCTTTCCGGCTTAAGGAGAATCACCGAGCTGATTATCCTGCTGAATATGATGGCAAATGCCGAAGAATACGATTACCACTCCAGTATAGGGTATTCCAGGATTGTTAACTCCTACGATTTTTCCCGATTCAACATTATTCATGAATACATAATCCGAAACTTCGCAAAGCCAATAAAACTCGAAGACATTGCTGCGAAAGCAAACATATGTCCCACAGCATTCTGCAGGTATTTCAAACAGCAAACGGGCCGGACATTTGTCTCGTTTCTGAACGAGATCAGGATCGGTTATGCATGCAAGCTAATGATCGAAGAAAAACTTCCCGTTTCAATAGCCTGCAGTGAAAGCGGTTTCAACAACCTGGCCCATTTCAATAAATTATTCAAAAGGTTTTTTGGCATGAGCCCCACCGAATACCTGCGGTCGTACCATCTCAGGGAAAAACCTGTAATGGAATATTCAAAAATGGGTTTTTTAGCTCAGCATGAATGACTTTCGCCCATTCACTCATTGCGTTACCGTGCAAGACTCATTTTGCAGGTTGAAGCAGACCTGATATTTTCCTGAAGACATCAGTATTTTCATAAATTCCTGCGAACTCCTCAGCGCCCGGCCCATAGGCATAAACAGGTACCAAAATACCCGAATGGCCTGTTGTCGAAAAATTACCTCTAACGGTTCCTGTACTTATGCTTCCATCTAGAAGGGTAAGTCCCCCGGTTTCATGGTCGGCAAGAATAATAACAAGGGTATGTCCGTCTTTTTCAGCCCACTGCATAACCTTTCCAATAGTCCTGTCAAAATCAAACACCTCTTCCACAAGGGCAGGCATATCATTTGAATGGCCGCAATCGTCGATCCTTGAGCCCTCGTACATTGCAAAAAAGCCTTTGCTATTCCGGCTCAACAGGCTGAGACTATGCATTACTGCCCTGGCAAACAAGTCTCCACGCTCAGGGGCAAGGGGCAACTGACCCTCTTCAGGAACAGAAAAAACCTTGCCATAGGTTATCCTTTCAGTCTCTTCCCAGGTAGTGCAAACCTGATATCCCTTATTCTTCATTTCATTAAGAAGGTCACGCTTATCGGTTCTCTTGTTGAATTTCTCCCGTCCTGCCCCAAAAATATAGTCGACATTGCAATTCAGATAATCAGCAGCTATTTCCTCCTCCCTGTCGCGGTCAACGTTATTTGCACAAAATACCGAAGGCGTGGCATCCGACAAATTGCAGGTGACTACAATACCTGTCGACAACCCGCCTGCATGGGCAAGGTCGGTCAGGGAATTGAGGGGTTTCCCCTCCGTATCTACTGAAATACAATGGTAATTTGTCTTGCTCCCGGTAGCCATAGCAGTTCCTGCAGCACCAGAATCGGTTATCAGCTTATCGGCACACCATGTTCTTGAAAATCCTGAATATGTGCAATTGTCGATATTCAGGCTGCCATGATTGGCCACCCATGCTGCAGAAACCTGAACAAGTCCCATACCGTCGCCAATCATGAGAATAACATTTTTTACCGATTTCCCTTTTACCTTTTTTACTTTTACGGTTTCATAGGGCTTTGTTACAGTGTATAAAGACTTATCAGGCAATGATGCAGGCACTGTCTGGCACACGAGCAGCTTTGCCGGCAGAAGTAATGCAAAAATCAGAGGAATAATCTGAAAATAAATCTTTTTGCTTCTCATACTATAGTTCTGGTAGTTAATAACGAAATCATCAATCCGGATAATCATTTATTTTTGTTATTAAGAAATCCTGCCAATTCATTTACACGGTCGGTATTAATAAAGTCCACCCCAAGGCCTTCAAATGTTTTCCATGCATTTTCGCCATCGGGAGCATTCCAGAACCTTATTTTCCTTTTCAGATCATGGACTGAATCAATTACATGCACAAGCCTAGATTTGTCGGCTGCCGGCATCTCACCTTCGCCTCTCCATTTGGTGAATACTGCCAGGTTTTCGCTGAAAAGGGGAACTCTTTCAAGCTGTTTCTGGTTATAATTCCCGTTAAGAAGGCCATCATATAAGATAAATTCAGGGTAGGAGGTGAATCCGGAAGGCTCTGGCCTGTTTCCGGAAATTACCACCATTACTCCGTTTGGGTTGACTTTAAGATCGAAAACATCAGGATATTGGCCCAGCTTCTTAGCCAGTATCGAAAGCGTCGGCTCTGCCAGGGTCTTCAGATCGATCAGCAACTGGAAAGTCCCCGGAAAGTCGTACCAGGCCTTCCCCTTATTGTGCCTGAAGAGTTTTACTATTGGATTTATGTATAACGCGTCGAGAGTAAGTTCAGGCTTTATCTGTGATCTGTCGTGGGCCACCAGTAATTCGCCGTTAACCGCCCAGATATCAGCCTCTATTGATCCGAAGTGGCTATAATATGCCAGCCAGAAAGGTATATCATTACTGTAGTCATTGTGCGAATGAGCATTCAGTGTCGAATACTGGGCAGGTGCTGTTGCGAAAAAGCAACTAAGAATGATGATGGAAAAAAGAATTCTTTTCATATCAGTACTGTTTTTTGTATTATTTTATTTTAGTCAAAGGTGAATCAATTTTCATTTCTTTTTCTATCTCCCCTGGGGTTAAAGGTTCAGAAAATAATTTAAAACAATCAATACTGCCATTAAAGAACCTCGAATCGGGAAATTCTTCATTTCGACCCAGATTCCATTTCGCAGTTGTTGCAAGGATGGAATTCTCACCTGTGTCAACCATTCCTTCCTCTTTTCCGTCAATATATATTCGTAGTATTCTGCCTTCACACACTCCTGCAATATGATGCCACTTATTATTCCATCCGGAAGGTAACATAACCGTACAACTTCCCCTGCCCCACCCTCCGGCAAAAAAGGATATCGACCTGTTTCCTGATGTTTGAATAACATTATAATCTCCTTGTGTAATAATATCGGAAAGTCCTGAGTTTTTAACCGAAGGAAAGATCCATGCCATAACAGTAAGATTATTTCCTGAAATAGAAGCAGATGGACTATTCTCAAATTCTGCATAACAACCACCATCTGTTTTCAGCCCCGTACCATTCTTCGGAGGCGCTTCAACATCACGAATAATTATAGCATCATTCTGCAAACCAGACCTGTCATCCACTTTCTTCCCTGACCTGTCATTGGGAAATTTGATATCGATTATCTTCGAATCAGTGTTTAAAAGATATGTTTTAACACGGACCGATTCGCTTCCAGCTCTCATTAAATGAATACCTGCCTCGGCAATCCTGACAGTATGAGTAATCTTTTTCAGCTCTCCAGGCCTCAGATCCACAATAATGCTGCTAATAAGTGAATCATCAAGAAATACCTGGGTTTTCATACTGTCACGAAACCCTCCTGCATTTCTGACCGAATATGAGAATTCACTATTATTATTCACCCTCAATAGCGGAGTTATTTCTAGATCAGTAATCTCAGGACTTGCTGCAGGTGCCATCTCATTCTTCACGATTTCAATATTTTTTTCTTCAAGATCATCTATTGTGTAGCTTCTTTTCCCGACAGGAAAAAATCTGCATTCAATCGAGTCGTACTTCACGACGCCAGAATCTGCAAGCACGCTCTTCGCCGAATATTCCTTTCCATCAATGTAAAGCCTGAAAGTCTTAGCCCCGAAACTGCCTGAATTAAGATAAGAAAACCCAACCATACATTTTTCTCCGGGCTCTGCTGATGGTTTAGTGCAATTGAAATCCCGAATTCTGAAAGAGGCTGGATTTTTTGTCAGGGAAGGGATTTCATCCCTGGAAAAAGCCAACATAGCTGACGCAGGTTTGTCTGTCATACTGAAAACTATTTCTCCTCCCCGGGCCAAATCAGGATGCAATATCCAGGGTTTCCCTTGATCAGTTCCATTCAGCGAAAATGATTTTACATAAACATTTTCGCTGCCGTTATTCTCCGATCTGATAACCAGCTTTTTGCCATTATGAAAATGAATCGTCACTTTTTTGAACAGAGGGGATCCGATATCATAGACAGGCCTGCCAGGACATACAGGAAAGAATCCCATTGCACTGAAAACGAACCACGATGACATTGATCCGAGGTCATCATTGCCTGGAAGTCCGGATGGAAACGCCGTATAATGAGAACTCATAATTTTCCTTACCCATTTCTGTGTTTGATATGGGGCCCCTGAGTAATTAAAAAGGTAAGGGACATGAAGAACCGGTTCATTGTCGAAGGGTATTTTTCCATTTTCCAGGGCAAAATCAAGTCTCTCAGCAAAATCTTTCTGTCCGCCGCTAAGATTTATAAGATCAACAGGGTTATGAGGAACAAATAACGAATAGCTCCATTTGTCACCCTCCTTGTATCCAAAACAGGCAGATTCTGAGATGAAATCTGACCCGTCCCGCGGCACAAGGAAAAGAGTTGCCGGGTCGATAAGGTTCCTGTAATTTAAGCTTCTTTGAATAAGCCGTTTGTATTCAGCGCCATTGTTCATGACCTCCCCGGCAAAAACGGCAAGAGCCCAGTCATTGTAGGCATATTCCACTGTTCGTGTTACCGATTCTGAATAAGATGAGGGCACATACCCTGCTTTTGAGTATGCAATAAAATCACTACCGGAATTGGATTCATCGGTCATCGATTTCATTGCGTTAAATGCCAGGGTGCTGTCGAATCCACGTACTCCCTTCATCCATGAATCAACAATTATTGGTATTACATGATTGCCTGTCATAGGGCCTTTAGGTAACCTTCCTGTTTGTTCATAAGTACTTAACAATGAAAGAATCATATCCCTTTGCCTTTCCGGTTCCAGAATACAGAGCAGGGGATGCAATGTCCGGAAAGTATCCCAGGGCGAAAAAGAACCATACTGGTAAGCGCCTTTTGTTCTGAAGATCTTTCCTCCTGCACCCATATATCTGCCTTCGACGTCTGAAATCACGTAAGGCAGCAGCAGTGAATGGTAAAGTGCAGTATAAAATACTGTCTTATTTATAGTTGATGTATCCTCAACCTCAATGACTTTCAGTTCCTTTGCCCATCGATCCCGGTTACTTTTCCTGAACGATTCAAAACTCCATCCGGGTGCTTCCGCATCAAGATTCTTCTGTGTACTTACCTGACTTACAGTTGAAGCACTTATTTTTAATAACAAAATATTATTGTTCCCGGAAGACGGAAAGAAAGTAAGAATATTTCCGTCACCTGTCTTTCTGACAAGTTCAGGTTTCCTGTTAAAAATGATTTTTGTATTGAACAATTGACCTTCAATTACCGAATCGGAACGAACAGTCAGTTTACCAATGTTTCCGATGAAAATCGAAGGTTTGACTCCAGCTGGAAAGGTTATTCTAAACATGCCTGCCCTGACTGAAGCAGTTGCCTCAACCGATGTTCCGTCATCATTCAGAATAACTGAATAAAATCCGGGTTCTGATTTTTCCTGGCTGTGGCTGAAGGGTCTGCAATATTTCCCGGGCTGAAAACCGGAAGTATCGCTTACCGGCATAATATGAATATTTCCCGATGAGCCTTCGGGATAACCGCTTTTATGGTTAAGACAGCTGAAAAACAGGATAGAGGTGTCGTTATAGTCATATCCGGCGGATGGAATTGTCCTTGTTTCGGGTGAAAGCTGAATGTATCCGAAGGGGGCGACTGCACCAGGATAAGTCCCGCCTTCGGACCCCCATCGTGAAAACGTCCTGGTTTTTGTCGTTCCGATAAAGGGATTAACATACTTAAGAACATCTTCCTGTGAAAAGAGGAATGATGTCCATTGTGTTAACAGGCAAATCAGCAAAAGGTATCGTGAAACTTTAACGGGCACTATGTATCTCATAAAGGGCGCAAAGGAATAAAAGGAAATTACTGATTTTAAGAAATCCTGACCTTAAAATTAAGATAAGATTTATTAAACCTTCAAAAAAAATCAGGGAAGAATCAAACCTCTAAAAAGATCTGAAAATCTTCCCTGACAAATATTCAGGTATTCAGGGCTTATCTTGCTCCCGAATATCCGGGATTCTGAGTGATAGAACCGCCACTATTGTCAATTTCCCTCTGTGGATATGGCATCAGCTTATGAATTGCAGGGTTGAATGTTCTGACAGGCTTGTAGGTACCCTCAGCCGGAAGGCTGTTATACACTTCGGCTGCAAGTCCCCAGCGAACCAGGTCGAAATGCCGGTCGCCACCTTCAAAAGCAAGTTCCATCTTGCGTTCGTACATCAGGTTATTGAAGTTCGGGGAGGCAATTGCAGGAAGACCGGCACGTGTACGCACCAGATTGAAAGGTACTGCAGCAGCAGCAACTCCTGTAGTTCTCGATGCAGGTCCGCCACCGTTAAGCATCATTATGGCTTCAGCATCGATAAGCAGAATATCGGAATATCTCAGGGCAGGTACATTCAATCCTGCTGCCCAGCTTGAATATTCTTCTGCATAAGGCGACATATACTTTATGCATACGACGTCCGACTGGTTATTCGGAGCCTGAAGCACATCGGTGGAGCCGTTATAGGTAACAACATCAACGCCCCTTTTTGCCACTGTTGCTGCTTTACGGGTGTCGCCGGCCTGATATGCATTATAGAAAGCATTTGTAGCACTTACAAGCCTCCATCCTTCGCCCAGTGGCTCCGGATGAGTTCCGTTCCATACGTTATTAGGAAGCATAAGGACCGGAGTAATAGGATATTCGCCGACCCGTGCTCCAAGGCCCCAGAGAATCTCACTAATATTCTCATTTTCCATTGTAAATACAGCAGCATAATCAGTATGAAGTGCATGACGATTTGAATTTATCACCATTTCAGCCGCTGTCTTAGCCTCGTTCCACTTTCCGCGATAAGCATAAACTTTTGCGAGCAGTCCATAAGCCGCTCCAAGACCGGGCCTTCCTTCCTTATGGTCCCATGCAAGCTGGCCTGTTGCTGCAACAAGGTCTGCTTCAATGACCTCCCAGGTCTTTTCTTCGGTAGCTCTTACAAGGGATGATGCTGAATTTTTAGCATCATAAAGTGGCAGACCACCGTAACGGGCCGCCAGCTGGAAATAAGAAAATGCCTGGAGGAAGTTCGCTTCTCCCAGTATTCTTTGTTTCTGTGCTTCATCCATTGTCATACCCGGCACATTTGCAAGTACGTCGCCAGCTCTCTTAATAGTTTTGTAATACGATACATAAGCCCAGCGATCGAGGTCTCCTTCTATATTCTGGGTTGCCTTGAATTCGGTCATAGAAATATAGTCTGAATAGTTGTCATTCATATAACCATTATCGCTGAATGCTTCCATCCCGCACCAGTCCTCACCGCCAAGAGCTTCTTCATCCTGAAGTGGGCTGTAAACACCTGCCAGTGCAGACTCAGCCTGATCAGCCGTCTTCCAGAAAACAGCATCGGTAAACTCATGTGGCTCATTATTCAGGAAATCTTTCCCGCACGAGGCCAGAGCTACAATAATTACTAAAAACGCAAAATATTTTTTCATATTATTATTTTTTCAGGGTTAAAAAGTTACGTTTAATCCAAAAATATAAGATCTAGCCTGAGGATAAGCTCCTTTATCAACTCCGTACATGTTATTGCTGAAACCTCCTTCGCTACCGACCTCCGGATCATATCCTGAATATTTTGTAAGGGTCAGCGGATTCTGCAAGGTTGCATATAGACGGAGATGAGAGAAACTGGTGGCAAGAACGCCCTTGTTGAAAGTATAACCAAGTGTCAGGTATTTAACACGTGCGAAGCTGCCGTCCTCTATAAACATGGTACTGTAATACCTGTTATTATTCAGGTCTTTTACAGTAACACGGGGCACAGTTGCTGAAGGTTTGCCCGCGGTCCAACGGTCAAGAATGGCAGGACCATTATTGTAGCTTGTTCCCTGCATAATGGTACCTCCAAGGGTCAGACCATTAAAGATGCTGTTTCCCTGGCTGCCGATCAGGAGCATACTTGCATCCCAGCCTTTGTAGTCAGCTGTAGCATTAAGAGAGTAAGTAAGGGTGGGAAAACTGTTACCAGCATTAAACCGGTCATCAGCACTTATCTGTCCGTCGCCGTTGCGGTCCTCGAACTTAATATCACCTGGTACTGCAGCAGGCTGGATCCTGGCCCCTGAAGAACTCTTGTAACTGTCAATTTCGGCCTGATTCTGGAAGATTCCGACCATGTTGAGAACATAGAAGTGCCCGATAGGTTCTCCCTGTGCAATGCG
This sequence comes from uncultured Bacteroidota bacterium, assembly GCA_903844815.1. Classification (GTDB taxonomy): domain Bacteria; phylum Bacteroidota; class Bacteroidia; order Bacteroidales; family VadinHA17; genus LD21. The sequence goes on from CAIMVD010000101.1 coordinate 69,823, forward strand.
GCCCACCATTGTGTTTTTGTAGTCTGCAGTAAAGATCTCCTTCGCACCGGCCACACCGAGTGTTACTAGTTCATTCACCACATGAGATAGGTTCGCAGAGAGCTCATACTTAAATTCCTTATCACGATTCCTGTATGAAAGACCAAGGTCGAAACCTTTGTTTGAAACCTGTCCTGAATTCTGATATGGGGCTACACCTACGCCAAGGGATGATACAAGCGGCACCTGTACCAGAATGTCAGATGTTTCCTTGTCGAAATAATCGGCTGTAAAATACAATTTGTCTTTCATGAACCCCATATCGATACCGATATTGGTCTGGGTTGTAACCTCCCATTTGATCTCGGTATTTGCGAATCGGTTCTGTGCATAGGCAGTAAAAGCACTACCATCGAGAGTTGGAGACCCTACTGTCGTTATTGTGCTGTAGTATTCATAGTTCCTGATCTTGTCGTTTCCAAGCTGTCCCCAGCTTCCGCGTATTTTCAGATCGGAAATAACATCGCGCATGTTTTCAAAGAAATTTTCCTTCGAGATTCTCCAACCTCCTGATACCGATGGGAAGATACCCCAACGCTTGTCTTCAGGGAATTTTGAAGAGCCGTCAGCACGGATATTTGCTGCAAAAAGGTATTTATCAGCGAATTCGTAGCTTAACCTTCCAAAATAGCTGAGAAGGGAATAATCATCGGCACTTCCCGACGGGTGTTCAGGGAAGGTTCCTGCATTATTAAAATAGCGCAGAGCCGGATCCTGATTGCTGAAGTCTTTGGCAGTTCCGGTATTAGTCCATTCGTACAGACCTTTTTCCATAGACATACCCGCAAGACCAGCAACGTGGTGCTTTGAGAATCTTTTGTCGAAACTGATTGTATTGTTCCAAATCCAGGTATTTGATAAACCATAAGACTCGCCAAGGGTATTCTGATTCAGACCACGGCCTCCGTTGAGAGCGATAGCCTTGAAATTCTTGTTTTTCCCAAAACCCCAGTTGTAACCGAAATCAGTTTTAATGGTGAACAAATCGAGAAGTTTGTATTCAAGGTAAGCATTTCCGCCGGCGGTTGTATTTTTCGAAACATTGTCCCGGCTGTTGAGCGAAGCGACAGGGTTAGGAAAATCGCCTGTCGGTAATCCGTAAATCCCTTTAGACTGATCTTCCCAAACAGGAGTATTCCTCATATTGAAAAGTGCTGCACTCAGAACTCCGTCATACGAACCGCTTGCCTCTATTATATTCTGATCGGTAAATACAAGCGAGATATTCTCCCCGAAAGTAAGATTCTTTACAATCTCATGCTGACTGTTAAACCTGATGTTATACCTTTTGTACGATGAGTTTTTAATAATACCATTATCATTAAGAACACCCAGACTGAATGCATAATTAGAGGTTTGTGTGCCGCCCGATATACTAAGATCATTTGTGGAAATATAACCCGACCTGAAGATTTCATCAAACCAGTCAGTCCTTGTAATGGCATTGGTTGGATTGTTATAGTAATCCCAGATAGATTCGCTGGTTGGAGTTCCGTCATTGGTCAGAGCTTCCTTGTGTATCAGGTTTCGCTCCTCCGCAGTGAGTGAAGAAGGCCTTCTCCAGGCCTGCTGAATTCCCTGGCTCGTATTGTAAGTAACTGTTGCCTTTTCTCCCCTTTTGCCTTTTTTGGTAGTGACTATAACAACCCCGTTAGCACCGCGGGAACCATAAATGGCTGCTGATGCAGCATCCTTAAGTACCGACATGCTCTCAATGTCGGCAGGGTTAAGATTAGAAATGCTTCCTATAATACCGTCAACAACGTAAAGAGGGCTGTTATCGTTTATCGAACCTGCTCCCCTGATTCTGATCTCAACACCACTCCCGGGCTGTCCGGAATTCTGGATAACGGTTACTCCTGACATTGTTCCCTGAATCGCGTGACTAACCGACTGATTAATTCCCTGGAGTTTATCGGGCTGGACAGTCGAAACGGCTCCCGTAATGTCAGCCTTTTTCTGAGTACCATAACCAATAACAACAACTTCATCAAGCCCGAATGTTTCTTCTGCCAGCATGACATCAACAATACTGCTGACACCAATCCGGACCTCCTGGGGTTTCATTCCGATGAACGAAATAACCAGTATTTCAGCTTTATCCGGAATGGCAACTTCATACCTGCCCCTTACATCCGTAAGCGCTCCGACCGAGGTCCCTTTCACGGTAACTGTGGCTCCCGTAATCGGCAATCCTTTAGAGTCGGTTACAAGACCTGCTATTTTCCTCTGAACACCCTGCTGGCCTGAATCGGGGGTTCCCCCGAATGCGGCCATGTTAAAGGCGGATGTCAGAAAAATTAACAGCGTAATTTTCAATGCATTCATTCCCTTTCTTATAAAAGCTCTTTGAAAGCTTTCAGGGAAGTAACACCCAATTTTTTTCATAGATTTTTTAGGTTTAATTAATTAATAATAAATTATTAATGCCGTAGTTAAACAAAAGATGAGAACAGCTTCAATCGCAGTCTATTCATTAGTTAAAGAATAAATTCCGCGACCCCATCAATCGATATAGTTACTAATTCCCTGACTTTCGACAGGTTTAAGTTTCCGATGATAAAATTAGACCTTTTAAGTATTGAGAATATTAACATTTTTTACCAATTGTGATGGTATTTTAGCATTTTAATGTATTTTTTTTTCAATATTGCTAATATGTTAATTAATTAACAGTAGATTTATTCAAGGGGAAATCTATAATTAGAAGAATATTGTGCTTATTATCATTTATTTGAGAGATGGATGGCTACTGCTATTAAACATAATATGTTCTGATTTACCAAAAAGCAAAGCATTCTCAGTATTAAGAAAATAATACCCTAAAATCCTGATAGCTGATGATCCTTAAACAGGGCCTCCTTAGTTTCTATTTCATTGAAGCCTTCAGAATACGAATTCGGTTAGAAAAGTAATTTCATCTTCAATAAGGTCTCTGTATAACTCTGTGCCTCCTCCGTGATCTCTGTGTAAGTTCTTATTTTGTTATACAGAGAGACGCAGAGTTGACACAGAGTGGCACAGAGAAGGCAGAGTTTTACTTTGGGCTCCTTATACAGCCTGAATTAATCCTCTACCAGTTTGGATTTTGTTTATATATCCCGTTTGATCTCAGAATTTCGTCGGGATCATACGGCCATACAAGATCTTTTTCTGGATTAAAAGTCCTTGCAGCCCAAACCTGCTGAATGGTATAAGGCGAATCAGGATCAGTCTTGATGGTATGAATGCGTCCGTGCAGAGACATACGGATTTTGTCATAATCGCCCCATCTCTTCAGGTCCTGAAGCCGGTCGGTCCATTCGCAGCCAAGCTCCACACGACGCTCATGTTTGAGGTCAGCCATTGTGGGAGCAGCAATTTGTGAAAGACCAGCACGAGACCTGACTTCATTAAGTGGTCCGGCAGCGATTGCTGCCTGCCCTGTCATGAGGTATGCCTCAGCTTTAAAAAGAAGGACTTCGGAATAGCGCATCAGTGGAAGGCAGAGTTTTGTTGTAGGGTAGTCTCCGTTCTGATTTATATAACTGTTTGTAGCTGCATTTCCTCCTGTTCCGTAAGAATAGGGTTCCATATATTTGTTAATCTGGAATCCTGAAAGGCTATTTGTTGAGAAATACTTTCGCGTAACTCCAAGGAAAGAAAAGCTGTCTCCGAATTTCAGAATTGTAACTTCACGGCGCGGGTCGCCGGATTCGTATTCTTCATATAACTCTTCAGTCGGCTGGAAATAGCCCCAACCGTTATACTGTCCCCAACCTTTATTCTCGAGGATTACACCAGGGAATTCGCTTCCGCCCTGCGTACCTGAGTTCACGTTCCAGATATATTCTGAACTCCAGTTATTAGCCACTTTGAATACGTTTGCATAACCGGTAATAAGAGCGCGCTTCCCTTCATTCTTAATCTTATCGGCAACGGGCGGTATAAGAGCCCATTTGGTATTATCAAACTGAGCCCAGTATGCATAAGCTTTTACCATGTAGCCCCAGGCAGCTGCCTTATGGGCACGGCCGTAGTCGGCTGAGGAATAACTTTCAAAGAAAGGCAGAAGCTCACCGGCTTTTTCCAGATCGGAAACAACCTGTGCGTAGTTGTCGGTTACAGAATTAAGCTGAGGAGGGATTCTCTTTTGATATTCAAGATTTTCAGGGCCATCGAAGGGTACACCCTGATCCTTGCAGCCCCACATGTAAGCTACCCAGAAATGAGCGAAGCCCCTGATGAAATAAGCTTCACCCTTTGCCCTGTCGATAATATCCTGGCTCACATTCTTTGCACCATCAATATTCTGAAGTACCTGATTGGCCTTATCGATCATCCAGTATAAGTCATTATAGCCATCGAGGTAGCCTTCACGGCCGGTAGGGATAAAGTTCTTTATATTTTCGCCGTCAGCTTTCGGACGTCCTACAATAATATCATCGCTTGCACCCTGGGTCCAGAAAAGGTTACGGCCCCAGGTAGACTCGTAACGGAACGGGACATACATCGCGGCAACTGCCTTGTTGACATCCTCAACACTTTGCCAGAAATAGGCGGTGGTCGGCAAACCGTATGGCTTGGTATCTACCCAGTCTTCTGTGCATGAAGCCAGAAAAAGAAGGGGAAATAACATCAAATATATCTTTTTCATTTTTTTACAGAATTGATTTTTAGAAATTAATATTAGCTCCGAAAGATAAAATCCTTGAAACCGGATACTGGCCTCCGTCGAATCCTACACCGCCGACTTCAGGGTCCATACCCGAGTATTTGGTAAAGGTCATGAGATTCTCGCCGCTGAAGTAAACTTTAATCTTTCCGTCCCATGGAAGATTTTTGAAGGTATAACCAATAAGAAGGTTTTTAAGTCTGAGATAATCACCTTTTTCAAGGAACCAGTCTGATGAAGTTCCGAAGTTTTTATTGGGATCATTCACCCTGATAACCGGGATATCCGAACCTGTATTTGTTGGCGACCAGGCGTCAAGTATTTTATCCCACCGGTTGTAACCCTGCTCAGCTGCATTAAGAGTCGATTCCTTGAAGGCATTGAAAAGCTTAACTCCGCTGACGCCCTGAAAGAAGAGACTCAAATCCCAGTTTTTCCATCCCAGGTTTCCTGAGAATCCGTAGGTTAGTTTCGGGAAGGCGTTTCCCATATAAACCCTGTCGCCATCACCAATAGAACCATTTCCGTCCTGATCCTTGAATTTAAGATCACCGGCCTTGGCATACGGCTGGATCTTAGTTATGGCTCCTGTTGACGGGTTAGTGTAAGTATAGGCGTCTACTTCTTCCTGTGACTGGAAGATACCCTCATTCTGAACAAGCCAGTATGAATAATATGGCTGTCCAACTGTTGATCTGTAAGGAGTTAGTATTCCTCTCCATGAATTTCCATGTATCCAGTAAGCAGTTGCACTTTCGTCAATATAGGTAACTTCATTTTTAAGAGTGGCAAAGTTACCGCTTACACCGTAAGTCAGATCGCCAACCTTATCGTTCCAGGAAGCCTGGAATTCAATTCCGCTGTTTGTGATCTCTCCTTTATTAATATAGGGTGCATCAACACCATAAGAGTAAGTCCATTCCGTATCCTGTTGTTTGATAAGGTCAAACGTTACCTTCTTGAAATAGTCGGCTACAATGCTCAGTCGCCTGTTGAAGAAGGCCATGTCGAGACCAAAATCGGTCTGTTCTGAAGTTTCCCATGAAAGGGTTGAGTTATATGCACTGGCCACGTAGGCAGCTGTTGCAAGAGGTGCGTTCAAACCAATCTGGTAAGTGTTGTTACTTGAAAGATTAGGATAACCATAGTATAGTCCTATTGCACCAAGGTTTCCAATTCTACCCCAGCTGGCACGGAATTTAATCAGATCGAGACCTTCAATTTTAAACCAGGGCTCGGAGGTCAGTTTCCATGCTGCTGTTACCCCAGGGAAAGTCTTTGTACGATTTCCGGCAGCAAGTCTTCCGGCGATATCGGCGCGGTAGCTTCCGGTAAGGAAATAGCGGTCAGCATAACTGTATGATAATCTGCCGACATATGACATATTGCGGGCTTCCCATTGACCGTCAGAAGGCCTGTTTTCTGAAAAGGTGCCTGCATTCACAAAGAACTGTGCCCACTCATCTTCCCTGCCAAAATCCTTTCCTGAAACAGAGAATCCCCTGTAACCGTCTTCCTTTGCAGTTGAAGCAACCATGGCGCCAATGTTATGCTTTCCGAAAACCCGGCTATAGTTGATAGTATTTTCCCAGATCCACCCGAATGATTTTCCTGTGGAATAGTCAAGACTGTTTCTTGCATTTGGTTTCCCGGGCTCTGTACGCATCGGACTAAACGATTTGTATAGAGAGTTCGCAGCACTGTATGAAAAACGCGATGAGATATCAAGGCCCTTAATAAGACCGGTGACGCGGAGTTCTGAAGTTGAGATAACATTACTGCTTTTATTGTATGCCTGATTCCTGAGAAGGGAGGCAACGGGGTTAATAGCATCTCCGTGAATACCCAGATACGCGTCATTACGCGGGCCTACACCTCCAAAGGTTCCGTCATCATAATAGGCTGTTGCCGAACGAGGCATGTAAATCGCTGAAAGGATTGTGCCTGAATACCCGCTCTCGGTGTCGGTACCTCTCCTGTCATTGTTATTCCAGAACATCTCCTCCCTGAAACTTACATATTTATTAAATTTGTAATTGGCATTATAGCGCAATGAGATATTGTTATTATAAGTATTAAGAAGGGTTCCTTCATCATTCTCATAACGGACCTGGAACAAATTTGACATCTTGTCGGTACCGCTGTTAACAGTGATTGTATGCCTTTGAACAGGAGCTACCCTTGTAATCTCATCAACCCAGTCGGTTCTTGTTACCTGTGCGTATGGGTTTGTGGCAGCATCCCATCCTGCCGGAGATGTAAGACCTGCATTTGTATAGGCTAGCCTGGCAACCCTTGCTTCATCCTCGGCTCTAAGTGACTGAGGAAGGTTCCATGCCTGCTTAACACCATAAAAGCCTGAATACTCAACCGTTGGTTTTCCTTCCTTTGCCTGCTTGGTTGTTATAAGAATAACACCTGCAGAACCGGCATATGCACCATAGATTGCAGCAGAGGCAGCATCCTTAAGAATAGTGATAGATTCAATATCTTCCGGGTTATAAGGTGCGCCTGGAACTCCGTCAACAACGTAAAGAACCCCTTCACTTTGCGATCCGATACCACGTATCGTTATCGAAGGCGCCCTGTCGGGATGTCCTCCCTGATTAACAACCGTAACACCCGGTATAATGCCCTGAATTGCAGAAGCAGTGCTTAGAAGAGGCCTGCTCTTGAGGCTTTCTGCACGCGGAACTGAAGCTATGGCAGCCGAAAGATCTTCCTTCTTCGATGTGCCGTAACCAATTACAACAACCTCCTCGAGTCCCAAAAGATCTTCCTGAAGAAGTGCATCAACTGTTGCAGAATTTCCGATAACGATCTCCTGAGTCTTCATTCCTACAAATGAAAAAACAAGAGAAGTTGAATTGGCAGGTGCATTAACCTCATAACTTCCTTTTGAATCGGTCAGAGCACCTGCCGTAGTGCCCTTTACCGTAACAGTTACTCCGGCAAGAGGCTGCCCTTTGGCGTCAGTGACGGTCCCTGTAATCTTCTTCTGAACCTGCTCTGTTACAGCAGTTCCGGACGAAGGATCACCTGCTTCAGACAACATACCAGACTTATTCGCTCCGGAAGCGGAAGTAACAAGACTAATTGTTGTCATTAAAAAAACCAACAGACCGGTTTTCAAGGCTGCCAGTCCCTTTCTGAGGAAGGCAAACCGATACCCGACCGGGGATTTTAGCCCAAGTTGTTTCATAGTTTTAAAAGGTTTAGTTAGTAAAAAAATAATTAGAAGATTTAGATTAGTTGTAACTTCAAAAAAAAGATAATGCATTATGTGAAGTCGTTTTCAAGGTTGCTAAAATATGCATGCTAAAAATCTGTCAGCTTTCCTTTAAAAACAACTTTTGATTATGTAAAAGTAAATCACAAGTGAATTGCTTATTTAACCTTTTTTAACAATTTGTAATTCTTTCTTAGCATCATTATTGACATTTAGTATTAATTATGTTAATATAATAGCACTTTTACAGCACGCAAATTAACTTACAAATTATAACAATCTGATTACGGAATAATTAAAAATCCGTTACAGTGAGGGAGGTTGAAAAGGAAAATTAAAATGACTATTTGAGTTGAATAAGAAAGACAGTTGTATCAACACCATGTTTCTCAGATAACACAAATGCTCCAATCTGCGAAATACAGAATTACTTAAGGTCAGCTGGAATATAATTGAATTTCTCACCCCATACCATTTCGATCCAGGGGAACACATCCTTATTACCAAGTCTGACAGGATTCAGCCAGTATGGCTCACGATGATCTATTGTGTGTGCAAGTTCATTCTCATGGCCGGCAAATATAAGCTTGGGTCTGAAGCCACGTGCAAGCCGGAACTCCGGGTAAACAGACCATGAGTTTACCATTAACACATCCACTTTGAAATTATCGCCAACGTGGTCAATCCAACCAAAATCATCTTTGTTCGACTGATCACCACTATGTGCTACGGAAATGCCTCCGGGAGTTATTACAAGATAAACGTTATTTAAAAGGTTCTCGCCCTGATGTCCGGGATTAACCACGAACCTAAGTTTAAATGATTTTGCCGGGAGCAATACTTCATTAATGAAATCAGCCTTCCTCACAGGATGAGTAATCATGGAATATATGGGCTTATCTTTCCAGATATCAGGAGGTGAGATGACCGGTTTGCCCTGGGAAAGAAATGTTTCAGCAACCCATTCACTGGCATGGTCATTATGTGTATGTGTTATGAAAAGGATATCCGTTGCCCTGATAAGTTTCAACAACAGATCATCATTAATCTGCATTCCTTCAACGCCCGGAGTACCCTTCTGAAGATCAAAAGCAATTGTTACATCAGGTGTTTTTATAACGAAGGTATGGTTGTACAGTTTCCAGATAATAATTCCCTTTTCGACCTTTATAGTGGTGATTTCATCAATTGCAGTTTCAATCCTGTTCCTGAAAAAAGACTGAACAGCTGGTCTTAATGCCGCTTTTTCATCATGAAGCACATTATCAATGAGAAGAAGGGCCATTTTCCGGATTTCAGGCTCATCAACAGAAGGAGGAGAAGTTTTAATTACTTTATCTGCCATTTTAAGCGATAATCCTGCCTGATGGTTAAGAAAACCATCTATGTCGCCCCACCAATCGGTTCTAAGAGAATCAGGCGAAATTGTAATAGTCTGTGCCTCGATAGCAGATACTAAAATAATCACAATTAAGCCCAAAAAAAGTCTTTTCATGAATAAAAATATTTTAGGCGATTTACTCAGGATATATCGGCAAGTTCCTTTATTATTCTGATCTGTTTTGCAATATTTCGCTGTTGGCGCGGAATTACAAGAGCTTCCGCAGCTATTTCGGCGATATCGGCAACTCTTGTTCCGGTTACGGCCGACAGGGTCTTTTTACAGAGGGGACAGGCTGTTGCCAGAATATCAGGATCTCCCTTCGTAAGCTCAGCTGCCGTCTGGGTTGCTATCCTTATCCTGTCGCGCGAGTCAATCTTCAGGTTTCCAAGACTTCCTCCGCAGCAGAGAGAATTCTGATCTTCGAATTTACTTTTTTCAAGCTTCGCAATATGACTGAGTACTTCCTTCGGCTCATCATAAACACCTGAACCTCTTCCAAGTTCACACGGTGTATGAAATACTACTCTCTTTCGCAGAAAATTAAATTTAACCGTATTTTCTCTGATCAGGTTTCCGATAAACTGGGAATGGTGAAGAACTTCAACATCGAGGTAATAGCTTTCTTTAAAAACTTTATAGCATATAGGGCATGAAGTGACAAGAGTTCGTGCACCCGTTTTCCAGATCAACTGCGAATTAAGATTAATAAGTTCCCTGGCTTCCCTGTCGAGGCCCGCAAGCATCATGGGACGGCCGCAACAAATTCCGCCTGCTTCATCAATAAAGCTATAGCTCAGTCCTGATGCATTCAGAATCTTAACCATTGAGTTTTTAATTCCGGGAGTAAGATGCGACATACAGCCTGCGAAATATACAACATCAACCTTTTTAGGTTCAGCCTCGGGGATAAAGCCAAATGAAGGCGGCATGACTGGCTTAACCGGTTCAGGTCTCTGCTGCGACCTGAAATATCCTTTGTAGACGGTCCTGAAATCATTCTCAGAATCTTCCATCCTTCTCTGTATCATCCTTATCGGCGATAATTCAATTCCGACAGGACATTTCTGATCGCAGCGTCCGCACATTAAACAGTTTTGTGCCATGTGGCTGACATCATCATTTTTGCGAATAGCTTTTAGAAGATATGCCGACTGCATAGTATTAATCCCCGCAGCGAAACTCATCTGGCAGGCATCGATACAGATGCCGCATGAGGAACATGAATATGTCTGAACTTCTGAATAAGTCCCAGGCTTGTCACCTGTTCTGATTCCTGAGTTGCGCATAAAAATAAGGAACAGCTCCGTTGGAATATGCATATATCTTGTCAGTGGAAGAAGAACAAAGAAGGTACCGAGAGAAAGTGAATAGAGCCACCAGAAAGGATATGCCAGCTCCCTGACAGGAAGAAAAGTGGAAAACCAGGCTCCAAGGGAACCAGTCATAAAACTCCCGTTCCCATAGGCTCCGCTTGTGAAACTCTCAGCAAGAAGACGACTCGGAAATATCATCCACAATGAGGTAAGTGCAATCCTGTCAGTAATCTTAAGTTTTGTGGTCTTCTTCATCCCAACAACCCGTGAATAGAACCTCTTCGTCACTGCCAGCAACAAACCGGAAAGAATAAAAGCCAGGATCAGGTCCATCAGGAATCCATATGCAGATTCAAAGCCCGTCCGGCCATGATCGGGATTGAAAAACCTGAAGAAAATAGCTTTATAGGGTGCGTTCAGGTGGTGATCGCCAAAGACATCAGCTTCAACAGTTCCAAAGAAAATAAGAAGGAACCAGCCAAATGCAAGGCTCATATGCATATAACCAAGCCTGAGGTTCGACTTGAGTATTTTACGGTGAATAAGACTTTCAAGGAATATCTCCTTAAGGCTTTCACCGAAGGGCTTTCCGAAAAAACCTCTCTGTAGCCTGAGCTTATCGGGACGAGACAAATCGCGGAACCAAATAATGCACCTTACAACTACATAGGTAATTATGAAGTACAGACCAATATTGAACGGGATTACAAACGGATCAAACTGCATAATCATCGGATTTTTGGAATGCCTGGCGCGCCAGTACCACAACGTTTCTCGTATTGACTCCACGGGGACAGACAAGGATACACTTGCCGCAAAGCATGCACTTCCTGATATTCTGCCTTACCTTCTCATTTTCCCCGCGTTTTATGAGAATATTGAGTTCCCTCAGACTGAATCGCGTAAAATTACCTGTAGTGCAGGTAGCGCTGCAACCTCCGCACTCGATGCAAAGCCTGAAACTGGGCTCTCTTTCATAGATATATTCAGCAATTCTCCTGTCGTTGGAATCGTAATCGATCTGCCTGCCCTTAGAAATTGTATATCCAAACTTGTCCATCACGAAACTATTTATTGTTCAAATAACTAATAACCTCCGTGGCTGCAGCCCTTGAATGCGAAATGGTTTCGGTTATATTCATGGGAGCCGTACAGGTACCGGCGAAAAAGATCCCTTTGACAGAGCTCCTGTTGCTTCCATAATGCTGGTCTGTAACAGCAAAGAACCTGTTCTCCCCTGCATTTAATCCTGCAAGACCGGCAATTTTCCTTCCTCCTTCCGACATTTCCATTCCTGCCATCAGTACCAGCATATCAAGTTCCATCTTAAGAGGACGTCCTGCAAGCGTATCTTCAACCTTAATTATAACCTTATTATTTATATCCTCACCTGCTTCAGAAACCTTTCCCCTGATGAAATTCACACCCCATTTTTCCTGAGCTTCCCTGTAAAGTTCTTCATACATTGCACCACCCATCCTCATATCCATATAGAAACAGAATACCTTCGATTCAGGAAGGTGTTCCCTGATCTCGATAGCCTGTTTAACCGCTGTAACACAGCATAACTTCGAACAGTAAAGATTTCCGACCTTTTCATCCCGCGAGCCAACACAGTGAACAATGCCGATCGTTTCGGGAGATTTTCCATTATGCAGCGAGATCTTCCCCTTCCTGAACATCTTTTCAAGATCTGCGGAGGTATAAACATTATCGTAAATTTCATACCCGTACTCTTCTTTCCTTGAACTGCGGAACAGATCAAATCCCGTTGCCACAATCAATGCATCGGCAATAAGCTCTTTCCCTTCACTTGTTGTAACCTTGACACCTCCCCTGCCATTTATGATCTTTTCAATTTCAATCCCCGCGAGCAGTTTAATCCCATCATTATTTGTAAACTTCTCAAGGTAATCTTTTACTTCCCTGCTATCCCTTCTGTCGGGAAACAGTTTAAACCAGTCATTCAGATGGCCTCCGGTCATCTTTTCTCTTTCGATAAGACTGACATCAATGCCTGCTCTCGACAGCTGCCCTGCGGCTTCAAGTCCTGCTACCCCTGCACCTATTACAATAACATGCTTGTTCATAAACCTTTATGCGTTAACAAGGATTTCATTACTGACAGCCTCAGACCTGACATCCAGCCTGTACTTGTCAGAAGGATCATAATCTATCCCGATTTTTTTAAGAAGCGGCTCAACATCAGTCTGGTGCATCTGAAGGCCAAGATCCCATGGATCAAATCCAAGCACCAGTCCCGCAACCTCTTCGTAAGTAAAAACAGGTATTCCCTCTCCATTTTGCCCGTAGGTAGTGCCTTCCATTTCATTAATAACATACTGCCAACGATCGAGAAACATCGGGCAACCCGGACAGTTGGTTATTATCATGTCAGGTTTAAAAGGTTTCATCGAATCAAATTTCTCCTTTGAACAGGCAACGGAGTATCCCCTGTTTGCCTGTACCAGATATTGTCTGAAGCCGAATCCGCAGCAGTGCCTGCGTTCGGGATAATCTATAGTCTCACCTCCCCACTCTTCTATCATGCCTGCCAGGACGTAGGGATATTCTGCGCCACCAATCCCTTTTGAAGGAAACATCTTGGAATAATGACAACCAATATGGTCCACAACCCTTAATGGTTCTCCGGTTTCTTTATTAACCAGTTTGTATTTTGCTTTTTCAGCAATCTCTTTTCTGAACTTATAGATAATATCACTTGCATGGGCAAGGTTTCCGGGAACCTTAAACTCGCGTCCGGTTGCTTGCCTAAGCTGTTTTCGTACCCTTTCCTCTACTTCAGGAAAATGGTGCCAGGTATCAAGGATCTCAGTATAAAGTCCAAAAGATGTTATGCATGAAGGTACGTAGTTGCTGTATCCTGCTTCGGTCATAAGTGCGAACTGACGTGCCACAACCGTCATTGCCGTATCAACCGGAACCACGTCGCCATGGTAGCCAATCCCGGAACAGGTAGTATGGCAGGGATGTTCGTAAACGTCCTTTTTCAGAACATCACGCATTATCCTGAGAAAAGCAACTTCCGACCCCGGGAAGAAATTCTGCCTGATACAGCTCCTGACATAAAAATAATGATCATCCTCAATTTCTTTCTGGTATTCGCTCCAGATAGCTTTTTTGCCCTCTAATTTCATCTTATATGATCATTTAACGTGTATGGCATCCGTTGTTAGTGGTATAAATATGTTTGAAATACTCATTATCTATACCTTCATCGAGTTCGAGATTCATTTCCGCAGCTTTTTTCCGTGAAGCCGATTCAATTTTTTCATACCGATCGAGTCCTCCTGTTACTTCAAAAATCTTTCTTAACTCTTCCAGTGTGGCTTCAGGGATCTTCCTGAGAATGCCTGGTCCGTCGCCCTTATAGTTACCACCTAAACGTTTAAGAAGAGCCTCTTTATTATCCTGAACCCATTCCCAGACAGGCCCCTGTTCAGGGTGCATTGCAACACTTATTCCGTCGAGGTAGACACAATATCCGGTACTCAGAATCCAGTCGCCTACGGTCCTTTTGACTGCAAGCTGCTGGCGTCCCTTTTCCGACTCGGTAAAATACCCAAGGTCTTGCGATAACCCCCTGAGTGCCATGATTATGAGCCCGGGAGCATTTCCGCGCGGGCAGCGGGTCTTGCACGACATGCATTCACCGCAGTACCAGATAGTCTCCGATTTGAGAAGTTTTAATATTTCATCCTCGTCACCACTCTGGACTGTATCTGCTATTTTTCTGGGATCATAATCGTAAAATTCTGCTGCCGGGCATATGGCTGTACATACGCCACAGTTCATACAGGCATTAAGCCCTTCTTCGAACCGGATATCCTTTAGAAGCAAATCGTAGAGTTTTTCCATTATAATGGCCGGAACTGGTTATGTTAAAAGATTAACACAAAGTTAGATAATAGTTCAGCTACTGGAATTAGAGTTTAAGCCTATTTGCGGGTAGGTATATATACTTAGATATTTATAGACTCAGGGCACAGGGCACAGGGCACAGGGCACAGGGGTCAGGTGTCAGATGATAGGAGGAATTGCAAAGTTACAGTTATTCATGCGCCGTGCGCCGTGCGTCATGTGCCGTGCGTCGTATACCGTGCGTCGTGAGTTTCATCTTTTTATTGACTGCATGAGTTAGCCATGCGCTGCCGGCACCAATAACAGCTCCTGCAAGGACATCGGAAGGATAATGAACTCCAAGGTGCATGCGGGAATAACCTACGCTCCCCGCCCAGGCATATGACGGGACAATGATATACCATTTTGGGTATTCAAGACTCAAAGATGTTGCTGTTGCAAAGGCAAGGGAGGTATGTCCCGAAGGAAAGGAAGGAGACCCTCCATTCGATTTTTTGGCAATATCAGGGTAGGTGACGAAGGGTCTGTCGCGGTTTACTGAATATTTCAAAATAACTGTTATCGCTGAATTCACGCCAACTGCTGCAAAGGTGACACAGGCATTCCTCAGGAGGTCATCATCATGTTTTATAAGGCCGGTGCCTGCCATAACTGCCGGGATACCAAGGGCAAAATATGCATCGGAATTCGACATGAACCTGAAGAAATGGTCCGAAGGCAATGATTCAGGCGAATTTATTGTCCTAAGCAACCTGATATCCCAATTCTGTGCCTGGGATTGTGAAGCAAGAGCCAGTAGAATTGGAAAAATAAATTTCTTTAACATTGTCTGTTTTACTTTAGCGTTCTCTGTGGAACTTTTTTTTCCTCTGTGTATCTCTGTGTAACTATAGTTAAGAACTTACACAGAGTTGCACAGAGGGGTCACAGAGGGCCACAGAGAGCTTAATTATTAACGGAGGAAATAATTAAATACTATTTCAACAACTTTTCAATATCTTCCTGAAGTTGCTCGGGCTTGGTAACAGATGCGAAACGTTTAACAGGTTTCCCTTCACTATCGATAAGAAATTTGGTGAAATTCCACCTGATCTTACTTCCCAGAAAACCTGAAAGACTCTTCTTTAAAAACTTGTATATCGGATGTTCACCGGCTCCGTTTACCTCAATTTTTGAAAACATTTGAAATGAAACACCGTAGTTTATCAGGCAGCCTTCTGCTATCTCCTTTTCGGTTCCAGGCTCCTGGTTTCCAAACTGGTTACAGGGAAAACCAAGAATTACAAGGCCCTTATCCTTATATTTCTGATAGAGATTTTCAAGGCCTTCATACTGAGGCGTGAATCCGCACTTGCTGGCGGTATTTACTACAAGTATCACCTTCCCCTTGTATTCTTCCATTGATATTTCTTTTCCCTGGAGTGATCGGGCACTGAACTGATAAAAATTTCCTGACATAACTATTTCTTCCTGCTATTTGATTTTACTTTTAATTTCCACTAGCCTTAGAACATTTTCCACATCTGAATGTTCAAAGACCTTCAATGAAACAGGTCTTATGGCTCCATATTTTTTCGCGGTTTTAAATTCTTCCTTAATCGCAACCGGTAATTCACTCGTATCAATTAAAGCTTCGGCCCTGTCGGGAAAGTAGAAAGTTATACTGAACGTATCAGGATAAATACAACTCCAGAACAGAGTCTTTTTCTTTCGGACCATCTTGAAGAGCCACTGCTTTCCGTCGTTATAGTAGTTCCAGGTACCTGAAGCCTCATATTTTTCAAGGCATTCTTTCAATATTGTCTGCCAAAGTGTTTTCCTTTCGGCAAGCAGGGAAAAAACATATTCATCGGTTGGTATTGTATTCCTGTCGGAAAGTGCCATCTGTTCATTTTCTGCCATTACCTTGAATTTATCTTTTATTAAAATGAATCATTAAAATTAATGATTCTGGCCGAAACATTGAAATTTACTTAATAACAAATATAAAGAACTGTCACAGAGAGACACGGAGGGATCACAGAGGTCACAGAGATTTTAATACAAAAATTATTCAGGCAAATGCTGCAAAATCCATAACATATTGTCTGTCATATTTTTATCACTTTAGCAAAAACATCGGTTTGTCAAATTATCATTTGTTCGTGATAACATATACTAATTCATTTCTAAACTATTTTCATACTTTTATGAAAATCAAAAATTTGATTAAAAATGATCAATGATCGGATCTTAAATGAACTTTGCAACAGGAGACCGGAACTTGCACAATTAAGGGATTCAATTGCAGATGCTGCAAATACCTTGATAAGTACTTTTGAGAATGGGGGCAAACTGCTCGCCTGCGGTAACGGGGGAAGCAGCTCAGACGCAGACCACATTGTCGGTGAGTTGATGAAAAGCTTTGAGGCTTCACGTCCGCTGAGAAGGGAAATAACCGAAAGACTTCTCGATCTCTCGCCTGAAAGGGGAAAATATCTGTCGGGAAAACTCGAAAGCGGGCTGCCGGCGATTTCATTATCGTCACAGACGTCATTAACATCCGCCATCTGCAATGACATTGGTGCCGATATGGTTTTTGCCCAGCAGGTTGCATCGTATGGAACAGAAAGAGATGTCCTGATAGCCATAAGCACCTCCGGTAATTCTCAGAATGTAGTTGATGCCTGTATTATGGCCAAAGCATTAAATATGAGAGTAATAGGACTCACTGGAGCCACTGGTGGTAAAATGAAGGAGTTTTGCGACGTTCTGCTGAATGTTCCTGAGAAACGGACAGCCTATGTACAGGAATTACATCTCCCTGTATTCCATGCTTTGTGTCTTTTGGTTGAGGATCATTTTTACCCGAATAAAAAACT
Source organism: uncultured Bacteroidota bacterium (assembly GCA_903844815.1). Classification (GTDB taxonomy): domain Bacteria; phylum Bacteroidota; class Bacteroidia; order Bacteroidales; family VadinHA17; genus LD21. The sequence goes on from CAIMVD010000101.1 coordinate 87,185, forward strand.
GTTACTATGAAGCCTGAATTGTTAAATGAAATATTAAACAGGATAAAGGATGTAAAAATTGCAGTTATCGGCGATTTTTGCCTTGATGCCTACTGGTTTGTTGATGAATCGAAAAGTGAAATTTCAATAGAGACTGGACAGGCTACCAGGCCTGTGAGCATCCAGAAGTATTCCCCCGGAGGCGCCGGAAACGTTACAAACAATCTGGCTGCGATGGAGATAAGAGACATTCGTGCCTTCGGAGTGATCGGAAATGATCCGTTCGGACCTGAAATGGCTGGCATAATGAAGAAATCAGGCATCAACACTGATAATCTTCTGGTACAGGAAGAAGACTGGGCGACTCATGTATATATTAAACCCTACGTTGGCGAAAATGAGCAGGGCCGTATCGATTTTGGCAACTTCAACCAACTCTCCGAACAAACAGCTGACAAGCTTTTAGGTAATCTCGCAAGAGCAGTTCCTGAAGTTGACATAGTAATAATTAACGAACAGGTTCTTTCGGGAATACATACTGAATATTTTAGGACGAAACTGGTTGAAGTCATAAAACACTTCCCGGAAAAAATATTTATTGCCGACAGCCGCCATTATACCGACTCATATGAAGGTGCATACAGGAAGATGAATGATACTGAAGCATCTTTAAGGTGCGGAAAAGTCAGGTCTCCTGAAGAAGCGGTTCCCTACCACGAGGTTAAGCAATCGGCAGAAGAACTCTATAAAAGGTACGGAAAGCCTCTTTTCGTTACACGAGGCAGCCGGGGTTCACTCACAATAAGTGAATCAGGAATAAGTGAAACACCGGGTCTCATGATTATTTCAAAGGTTGACACAGTAGGCGCCGGCGATAGTTACCTTGCAGGCGCAGCAGCAACGCTGGCAGCAGGATATCCAATGGTAACTGCTTCGGAGCTGGGGTCTTTAGTCGCAGGAGTAACCGTTCAGAAACTGTTCACAACAGGCACAGCATCACCTTCCGAAATTCGTGCGATTGGTCTCGAACCTGATCTTATTTATCTGCCGGAACTGGCTTCTGATATACGCCAGGCTAACTACTTACCAGGAACTGAAATTGAGATTATAAGAAAGTGGCCTGAGAATTTCAGAATCAGCCACGCTATTTTCGACCACGACGGCACAGTATCTACGTTACGGGAAGGATGGGAACTAGTCATGGCCCCGATGATGATAAGGGCCATTCTCGGGAAAAAATTCAACCTTACTGACGAGACATTATATCATAAGGTAGAAGAACGCGTAAGGGATTTTATCGATAAAACCACGGGGATTCAGACGCTGATGCAGATGAAAATCCTCATTGACGTGATCAGGGAATTTGGCTGTGTCGACCAAAATGACATCCTCGATGAGCATGCCTATAAGAAGATTTATAACGACGAGCTTATGGTAATGGTAAAGCAGCGTGAAAACAAGCTCAATAGAGGAGAACTTACTGTGAATGACTTAACAATAAAAAATGCCATTCCTCTGCTTGAAAAACTCAAAAATGCCGGCGTGAAGCTTTACCTTGCCAGCGGTACCGACGAGGAGGATGTTAAAAATGAAGCAGCAGCACTGGGATATGCTCATCTCTTCGACGGAGGAATTTTTGGTGCTGTTGGTGATGTGAACAAGGAAGCCAAGAAAATTGTGCTTGACCGTATCATTGATCTGATCAGCAAGTCCGGACAGGGAGCAATAGCAACATTTGGTGATGGTCCGGTCGAGATAAGGGAAACACATAAAAGAGGCGGCTTCACAATCGGAGTTGCAAGTAATGAGGTAAAACGATACAGCCTGAATAATATTAAAAGAACCAGATTGATAAAGGCAGGGGCTGACGTTGTCGTTCCCGACTTTTCGCAGCTTAATGATTTGCTGGAACTGCTAAATATAGAATAATATGTCACATCCAATATTCGACAGAGAAAAGCTCGTTTTTAAATCTTTATCAGAAAGAATGAATAAACTTTCTGTAGAAAAAGATCTCGTTCCTCTTTCTCAATTACCTGCAGGGCTTTCAGAAACGGGAAAGGAACTTATCAGGCTTACTGCTGAAAAAATAAAAACTGCAAGATCAAAGGAAAGACCTGTAATACTCACTTTCGGCGCCCATACGATCAAGAACGGAATGGCTCCTGCGCTAATTGCACTCATTGGTGAAGGCTGGGTTACTCATCTGGCAACAAACGGAGCCGGTATTATCCACGACTGGGAGTTTGCCTTCCAGGGAAAATCAAGCGAGGATGTGAGGGCTAATGTCAGCAAGGGAGAGTTCGGGATCTGGAATGAAACCGGATTATATATCAACCTGGCACTTGCTGTCGGAGCCATGGAGGGACTTGGTTACGGTGAATCGATTGGAAAAATGATTTCGCAGGAAGGACTTGAGATCCCGGATATATCATCCCTCAGAAAACATGCTTTTAAAAACATAGATTCTGATCCTGAAACAGCCGCAGCAGCTATTGATCTGGCCGGGATTATCGGCAATATCGGTATTCAGCCCGGATTCATTGACATCCCTCATCCATTTAAGAATAATTCTGTGCAAGCCTTTGCATGGGAAAAGGGTATCCCATTCACAGGTCATCCCATGTTCGGACATGATATCATTTACACTCATCCTGCAAATCATGGTGCTGCAATTGGAAGAACGGCACTTACAGACTTTCTATATTTCGCCGAAAGTGTCAGCCGGCTTGAACATGGAGTCTATCTGTCACTGGGCTCTGCAGTTATGTCGCCCATGATCTTTGAGAAATCACTCTCAATGGCACAGAACATTGAAATACAGCATAACAGCCATATTGATAACCACTTCATGCTGGTTGTAGACTTAGCTGAATCGGACTGGGACTGGCAGAAAAACGGTGAACCCCCGGCCGATAACCCTGCGTATTACCTAAGATATTGCAAGACCTTCAACAGGATGGGTGGGGAAATGCATTACCTCACTGCCGACAACAGGGATTTCCTGCTTGAACTTTGTAATGCATTACAGGTTAAGTAGCTGCTGTTAATCTGAAATTGACAAGTCAGAGAACGGATATAATACCATCCATTCTCTTAATAGACTGTACCATAGCTCTGACAGTATGGTAATTTATTTTCCAGGAGTGGCTCATATGGGTCCAGATGGGTTCTCCCCGCCGTGTTGTAAGTGGAAACCATTCACCAATTCCCTTATTGACAAGCTTATCTAATACGAACCTGTGGACGTTCTTATATGCATCCCAGTATTTTTCCCCGCCGAACATAAGACAGGCGTCAAGCAATCCTATCAGCACTTCAGCCTGCTGCCAGAACTCCTTTTCGCGGTCATATACTCCCCCGGAATGGGGTCCTTCGACATAAACGCCGCCAAATTCCGTATCGATTCCATTGTCAACTGTATGATCGAATATTATTTTGAACACACCTGAATATGCCGAAGGTTGAATCTTCAGAATATCAAGGGCATGAATCAGCAGCCATGCAAATTCTGCATTATGTCCATAGCAGGTGTTATCAGTCTGATTTGTTTTCTGCCCCTCTTCTGTAAACCTGTCCCAGCCCCATATTATATCGAATTTAATCTGGGGGGCGATGGTCCAGTCTTTGTAAAACTGCGGAATGCCGGTCTTATATACGGGATGAATAATCCGATAAAGCAGTAAGTCAATTACCTCCAGAAGTTTTCTGCGGTGAACATCAAGTCCGGTATATTCATACAAGGCAGTATAAGCCTCCATAAGGTGCATGTGAACATCAAGGGTTTTTCTGTCGCCACCCTGGCTTCCGGGACCACAGAGCGTCCAGTCGCGGTGGAACATTTCCCAATACCCCCCGTACATTGTATCGGTGCAGTATTTTTGCAAAAGGTCAAAAGTTTTTGAAGCGTATTCGATTCCTCTTTGATCACCGGTTGCGAGCGTGTATTCACTCAAAGAGTAGATCGCGAAACTATGACCATAAATTATTTTACTGTCAATCTTCACGTTTCCTTTCCGGTCAGTCATCCAGTAGAACCCGCCATGCTCCTTATCCCACATCTTGTCAATCAGATAATCTACTCCATGAGAAGCAATTGAAGCATATTCACCTTTACCATAACCAGCCCTGTGGGCCGAAGAAAATGTATATATCGATCTGGTCTGGGCGATAAGTGATTTTTCATCTTCACCCGAATCATTGCCGTTTTTGTCAAAATGAGTTATGAATCCTCCATTGACCTTATCGACAGTCCTGCTGGTCCAGAATGGCAAAAGCTCATTTTCAAGATGGTTCAGAGCTTCATCTCGCAAAGCAATAACTTCTTCCCTGAGCATGGTTTCAGTTTTATAAAGGTGATTAATAATAATGCAGAATGAAAAACGGAATGTTAGTATTGAAAACCCTTCGTGCCCTTGACGAAACCTTTGTGCCCTTTGTGTTTAAAAAAATTTTAAACACAAAGGCCTCTAAGGATTATAGAAAGGACACAAAGGTTTTTAGCAAACAAATTACAGGCAATGAACCTGCTTATTATTTTTTCGAATCGGAATCGCCCGCGACCCTTGACAGTGTAAGCGGAACCTCGCCTTCGGAATAGACTGCCTTGCCTGTCATTTTTGAATCATCTTCCTGCTTAAGGAAAACTTTAATATCCTGTCCTTCAAGAAAAACAGAAAACTGTACGCTATCCTTCACAGCCTTTACCTGTTCTCCGGGAATCTTATAATCGCCGGCTCCGAATGCCATGGTGGTACTGAATTTTTTATTTTCCAGGCTAACAACAATTTTACCGGTATTATATCCTTCAGGTGCATAAGGCGCATCAAATTTCCAGGTTCCAACTGGTGTTGTTTTCTTTACGTTATTCTGGGCATTAACCACTCCGATCGACATGATTGTGAGCAATACAATTACAATAATCTTAATTTTCATCTTAATTTGGATTTAGTTTGAGCCAAATATAAATAAGTTTCGGATAAATCAGATAAAATCATAAAAATTATTCAGGATGGCGATCAGCAACCTCCCGCGGCTTTTTTCTTCTTTCCTGCAGCTTTGATTACGGGCTTACCTGAAGATGGTGCTTCTGTTTTGGCTGCCTGAACCGATCCTCCGCCAAGAGCAGTACCGGCACTTTTTCTGAAATCATATTTTGCAAATTCCTCATCAGGACTAGTCGATGCCGGCTTTTGAGGGTTGAGAATAGTATCGAACCAGTAATTCAGCCCTCCCTCCAGCACGAAATTGTTATTATATCCGAGTTGCCTGGTAATGAGCCAGGCCTCATTTGCATTTAAGGTACCGTTGGAATAAAAAATGTTCATTTTGACATCCTGGTTTAGGACATCTGTATAGTTGTCCGATAACAAGTCATTGAGAGGTATATTTATTGCACCGGGAAGACTGAATTTTTCAAATTCATCCTGGCTTCTCACATCAATAAGCCTTAGTGAAGGGTCCTTCTTGATTAACATGTCGGCAACTGCATCGGACGTAACATACTGATTGCGTGTATTTACCTCATCGAGCAACTCCTGCGCCGTAAGTTTGTACTGTTTTGTCCTGTTGGGAGGAACAGCAGCAATAATTAGTCCCATAGGAACTATAAAAAGTGCAAGGTATGTAAGTGGTTTCATATGTTTAAAGTTTAAAGTTTAAAGTTGAAAGTTTAAAGTTGAACCTACTCCGAAAAGTCTTTTTTTGCCACGAAGGCGCAAAGGCACGAAGTTGATCCAAGGTAATTTATTAATAATATGCTATTTGTGAGACTTAGCGTCTTCGTGTCTTCGTGGCAATTTCATTTTTTATCTTTTTCGGAGTGGGCTCAAAGTTCAAAGTTAATGGTTTCAATACTCTTCTCTTGGAAATTTCTTCTCAGCCAGTTCTGCTACCCAGAACATACCCAGCGCAACGATGATGAGGAGAAAGGCAAAGACACCGTCAGTCAATCCAAGAGTCTCGCTGATCTTTGGCGAACCCAGGAATTTAGCCATATACATTCCATCCCAAAGATTAAAGCCGATTCCAAAAATAAATACGCCAATGAAAAGCCCGCCGATAAAGACCAGAGCGTCTATCTTTCCAATAGACGCGCCACAGAAACTCGTCCCCGGACAATAGCCCCCGATAATAAACCCAGCGCCCATGATTATCCCTCCTACTATTGCCGAAGTCAGATAAGTGGGGTTCACATATACAAGGTTCAGGTCGATCCATCCGAACAGGCTGAAAAAAAGCAATCCCAGCATGGCAGTTATTGCAGCCGTGAAAAACACCTTAAGAACAACTGTGTCGTAGCCATAAAAGACACCTGCAAGTTTCCGGCTCGATGAAAAGCCGCTCATTTCCAGAATGAATCCAAATCCTATTCCTATTATGAATGCAAGAAATAAATTGGTATTCTCTGATATTAATTCATTGACTGATAATGGACCCATATTACTTTTATTTTACTTGTTGTTAATCTGTTAATTGTCTCCTTACTAAATGTTTATGGTTTATGGTTTATGGTTTATGGTTTGCCCTGTGCTCCAAGCTCCATGCCCCGTGCGCCTTGTGTCTTGTGCTGTGCGTCTTCTATATCCAGTTCCGTCTGAAAAAATATGCCAGGGCAAAAGCCGTTCCGAATATTGCCATCATTGTGACAAAGCCTCCCAAGGAAAGGACTGCCATTCCGCTAAGTGCTGAACCACTTGTACAACCTCGTCCAAGTTGGGAACCGAAACCAAAAAGCACTCCTCCGGTCAAAGCCAGGATGAGTCTTTTACGGGAAGTAATTGAAGGAGAATGTTCCACCTTAAATTTCAATCGTCCGGCAAAAGCACCAGACAAAAACCCACCCACGAGGACACCCATCATCTCAAAAACAAGCCAGGTCTTCATAGGGCTTCCCTGGTGCGACTGACTGAATTCCTTTACAAACCCGGATTTTTCAGATGCAGAAGGAGCTACAGTATTCATTGTAGTAACCACGGCGCTCTTTATCGCTCCACTGGCACCGAGGCCTCGTCCTGAAACAAAATTTGCAGCAAGCAAAACTATTCCAAGCAGTACTCCACCCAGATAAGGATTAATATACTTTCTTACTTTTCTTGTTTTGTTCAATTTAGTCATATTCTTTTATTTTATATTCTGAATTTGAAATGCAATTTTCCTAATACAGCCATCTGCTGACCTGACCCGCGTATACAATAATAAACCTTAGCGCCAGGCTTCCGATAATTACAAGGACGGCAGGTACTATTACCGGTATATGAAATTTCTTAAGTTCCATAATTTCAAGCACAGCAGGCAGTATCATACCAAGCATTACAACAAAGATCCAGAACGACATTGTATATTCTCCACCAAGGAACATATTGACTGCCTCTATCTGTACCTGTGCACCCGCAAGGAATCCCATAAACATATGGATAATAAGGAAAAGTTCGATACCTATAAGCACAAGGTCAATCCTTGCAAACTGTTTCCTCTCAGCCTTGTCCTTTGAAAGCAGTAGTGTAGCGGCTGCTCCTGCCGATAGGCCTGAAGCCAGAAACAAAGGACCAAGTATTGATGTATTCCATAAGGGGCGGGCGTTGAAAGCAGATAACAGGATTCCTGTATAGATACCCAATATTATTGCATAAATTAACATTACCCAGGCAAGAACCATTTTGTATTTATTGAAAAATACCTCTGTTTCCTTCAGCCATGAAAATTTCCAGTCCCAGCGGGGATAGATGTCTCTTATGTGAAGCGCACACCAGATAAACGATACAGGAGTTATCACCATGAGCGTCCATGCTCCCCATGACATTGGCGACTGCAACTTTATGTTTGTATACAGCTGCCAGAAAAAAAGCTTATGGCGAAGATCAATAAACAGGGCCACAAGTCCTATAATAAGAAGGAGAGGCGCAAGAAATGGAGTTATCCTCACAGCGGTGCTGTAATCCTTTTCCCTTCCCCTGATATAATATAGTGCTGCTATGGCAAGTATCCCTGCTGCCATCCCTCCCAGGAAAAGATAAATGGAGATCTGCCAGTGCCAGATATGAAGATGAGGATCGACAAGCTGGTTCATTCTTCCACTTACAATAAGTTCTTCTTTCATGTTTATGTGAAATTAATTGACTAGATCAGAAAGTATAGTTGCGGCGACGTGCCTGCTTCCGGAATAAGAGTCTTGTATTTCCTCTTCTTAAGGACGACCGAAACATCACTGTTAGGATCGTCAAGGTCGCCGAAATAAAGACATTTCGTCGGACATACTGCGGTGCATGCAGGGGTCAGCCCGTTCTTTATCCGGTGCTCACAGAAGGTGCATTTATCGACATAACCATCGGGATGAGGATAACGCGCATCGTAAGGGCACGAAGCTATGCATGCCCCGCAGCCTATGCATTGAGAATGTTCCACCATGACTATTCCTCCCTCCACAAAATGGCTCGCTCCTGTAGGGCAGCACCTTACACAAGGCGCATTTTCACAGTGGTTACACCTTTCCGATCTGATTTCCATCTCAAGCTGGGGATAGGTTCCGTCCATTACTTCTACTACCCAATCGCGGCAAAATCCTATGGGGACCTTATTTTCAGTCTGGCATGCAACTACACAATCGCTGCAGCCTACGCATTTTCGTGTATCAACGGCCATTGCATATCTCATAATGCTGCCTCCTCTTCTGTTTTTTCTGTAACAAATGTTACAAAATTCGATCTCATTCCGGTTCCTCCCATAATAGGATCAACAAGGACATTAGTAATTAACTGTGTGTCGCTTACACCGCGGCCAAAACATCTTTTCAGCTTTTTCTCGGCATGTCCGAATCCGTGGACCATATATACCGAATCCCATCGTATGCGCTCGGTAACCCTTACCTTAATAGGGAAATCCGAGATAATATCATTCTGGTTTTTCAGCCAGATGTATTGATCAGGTTTCAATCCCCACTCCTTTGCAACCATTGGGTTAATCCAGACAGTGTTCTCATCCATAAGATCGGTAAGGTTGGGATTGTTTGCAGTACGACTGAAAGTGTGCATCGGAGCCCTTCCGTATATGAGGCGGTAATAACCCTCTGTCGGTTCTTCGTGGGGTGTATACTTTGGTATCGGATCAAATCCTGCACCCTCAAAATAAGCTGAGAAAAGTTCTATTTTCCCGGAGTCAGTTGAAAATTCAACATCTTCATTGTCAGAAAAGTAGAGATCGTCTGCCTCCCTTTCGAATGTTTTCACACCAATACGTTGCATCTCTTCAAGCGATGATCCTGCCTTTTTCAACTGGGCATCCAGCATCTCTTCCTGTTTTTCGAATGGGAAATAATCTGCAAGATTAAGTTTTTTTGAAAGGTCCCTTGCAATGGTGTAATCTGATTTTGTATCGTATAATGGTTCGGTTGCAGGCATCCTGAGCGCGATGGCAGGCTTCCTGTGAGGAGCAGCCCTGAGTGTATCATACCTCTCGAGATAAGTACATTCAGGCAAAACAACATCTGCCCAGCCGGTTATTTCCATAGGCATGGTATCGACAACAACAAGTAGTTCAAGATTCTGGATGGCCTTCAGTGTATTGGCCTGATTTGGTATTGTGAATATAAGATTCGTTCCGTTAACAAACCAGCCTTTAATCGGGTAAGCAGGATTATTTTCCGGAACTGAAGCATCAATAAGGGCATTCGATACCGGAGAACTGGCAAGAGGATATTTTCCGGGGAAGAGATCCTGCCAGCTCTTTGCCGGCGCTTTAAATGCCGGGATTGCGGATGCAGGAAGTGCGAATTTGGAAGGACGGTAAAAACCTCCGCGCCGTCCCCATGATCCGAGAAGTGCGTTCAGAATAGCGACTGCCCTGATCCTCTGAGTGTCATCTCCATACCAGGTAACATGCCTTCCCGGATGAACAATTACAGCCGGCGAAGCATCGGCCATTTCTTTTGCAGTCTTCCTGATCAGATCGGGCTTGATGGTGGTTATAGCATAAGCCCATTCAGGCGTGAATTCACTGACATACGCTTTCAACTGATCAAAACCCATACAATATTTTTCGACATATTTTCTGTCGTAATATTCATTGTAAATGATCTCATGAATCCAGGCAAGAAGCAGGGCAATATCGGTTGATGGCTTGATGGGAAGCCAGAATTTTGATTTGCCTGCTGCAGTTGAAAATCGCGGATCAACTGTTATAATTGTGGCTCCCTTATCGATTGCATCCGACATCTCCTGAACCTGACCATTGTGCATGTTTTCGCCAATATGCGATCCAATCAGCACAAGGCATTTTGTATCACGGATATCGGTTATCTCGGGTGAGTATGCCTCCTCTCCAAATGTTGCCATGAAGGCCTCATCTCTTGGTCCCCGGCATTGTGCATACGAAGGTTCGGCAATATTAGCAGTTCCGAATGCCTTTAAGAGAGTCGTAAAATAGGTTGAACCTGATCCGTGAGTAAAAAGAGCCATGGTCTCCGGTCCATAATCTGCTGATAGTTTTTTCATCTTCCCGGCAATCAGATCAAGCGCCTCGTCCCATGTAGCCTCACGAAACACCTGCTTTCCCCTCTCTTCAACCCTTATTAGTGGCGTTTTCAGACGGTCTTCATCATAATACATCCCGACACCGCCTGTTCCCCTTGGACAGAATCGTCCATTGCAGTGCTGGTCATCATCATTTCCGATTATTTTCCAAATCTTCCCTTCAGAGGTCTTGTACACCCATCCGGCACATTTCCAGAAGCAAACCTCACAATAGGTAGGTGTCCTCCTTAAATCTACAACAAGTTTTTTCACCTCTTCCGGTGATGAGAGTGCCTTTACTACCTTGAAAGCTCCAGCTCCCACGGCTATAGCCCCTGCTCCCAGTGCTGAAATCCTGATAAAATCTCTCCTGCTGACCATAAAATTTTGATAAATCCTCACAAAAATATCAAAAAGAAGATGCGATAATTTAAATATTTATATAAATAGATATATGAAATTCAGCCACAGAATAAAACCTTCTGTTAACAAATTAACAATCTGATCAATATCACTTATTTAGAATTAATATAAATTATATTCCGGTCTCAAATTACTGAACAGCAGGTAAAAAAGTATATATAATATTAAAACCTCATAAACCGGAACCCTGCCGGAAAAAAGCAGGTATCGGGTATAAAATTTATCAGATAGCACTATTTTGCCTGCGGTCAATGTTATCTAAAGCTATGAAAAAAAGAAGTTTAAAAAAAGGAACTTGCACAACAGTGCGAAAATTTGTAACATTTTATTATTTTTAAGGTGACTATGAATAAGTTAAATTTGTGATTACATCTTAATACTATTTTAATGGGGAAATCGACGAAAGGGCAGAGAATCGGAATTCTCACAGCCGGAGGTGACTGTCCTGGACTAAATGCGGCAATAAGGGGAGTTGGAAAAACAGCCATCGTTAAATACGGGATGAAAGTAATCGGAATAAGCGATGGATTTACCGGAATGATCCATAATGAATACCGCAAGCTCAGGGAGCAGGATCTTTCCGGGATTCTCACAATGGGAGGAACGATTCTTGGGACATCAAGGGAAAAACCATTCAAGAGTGATATCAAGGGTCAGAAAGAGATTAGCAAACCTGCACTTATCAGGAAGCACTATGAACAGATGGAACTCGATTGCCTGGTATGCATAGGCGGGAACGGGACCCAGAAAACCGCAAACCTTTTATCGCTTGAAGGGCTGAATGTCATCGGCATACCCAAAACCATCGACAACGATGTCTGGGGAACTGATTTTACATTCGGATTCGACTCTGCTGTCAATATAGCGGCCGAAGCCATCGACAGACTGCATTCAACAGCAAACTCCCACAAACGCATAATGGTAATCGAAGTGATGGGCCATACTGCCGGGTGGATTGCCCTTTATTCCGGAATAGCAGCAGGCGGCGATGTAATCCTTATTCCCGAAATCGAATATAACGAAGATAAAATTGCCGAATATCTGGTTCATCGGGCAGAAGAGAACAAACCCTATTCTATTGTTGTTATAGCCGAAGGAATCAGGAATCCTATGAAAGATCGTTCAGCGGCACAATTCATGTGCAACAGGATAAAAGAGATGACAGGTCTTGAAGCAAGAGAGACAGTTCTTGGGTATGTACAAAGGGGAGGCACTCCCTCACCCATGGACCGCGTTCTTGCAACCCGCTATGGCACAGCAGCTGCCGACATGATTGCACGACGCGAATACGGAAATATGGTTGCATTAAGGAATAATGATATAGTACCGGTCCCGCTCTCAGAGGTCACAAACAAACTAAATCTTGTAGGACCTGACAATCCGCTTGTACTGCAGGCTAAAAACATGGGGACAAGTTTTGGAAATTAAATAAAATCAGACTCAGATTTATAATTGCCGTTTAAAGAAAGATAATTATGAAAAAACTCATTTTTGTTCGTCACGGAAAAGCCGAAGATCCTTACGGGGATATTCCCGATTACAACAGGTCGCTCAACAGCAAGGGTAAAATAATATGCCGGGCTATGGCACGTAAACTCAAAGAGATGGATCCTGCTCCGGGAGTATTTATTACAAGCCCCGCTTTCAGGGCGCTTGAGACGGCACTGATCTTCTCAGGAACTTTTGGTATCAGACCCGAGAAACTGATACTCGATGACAATATTTATCACAAGATGAATCTGGATTATCTCAATGAACTTTTGCCAACAATCGGCGACGACGTCGATTCACTGGTGTTTTTCGGCCACAACCCGGCATTCACCGGAATACCCGATGAACTCAGCAGGGAAGGATGCGAAATGATGCCAAAATGCGGTATTATAGGCCTCAGCTTCGACATAAACTCATGGAAAGATCTCCGCAGGCATACCGGCAAAACAATATATTTCCTGAAGCCCGAAAAAATCTCATGAACTCAACATACATACCGAAGGAAATAAGCTGGCTCTCATTCAATGAAAGAGTTTTACAGGAGTCTGAAAACAAAGAGGTTCCGTTACTTGAAAGATTTAAATTTCTGGGGATTTATTCGAATAACCTTGACGAATATTTCAGGGTAAGGGTTGCTACTCTCAGAAGACTCTCTCAATTCGGTCCCAGATCAAAAAGTATTCTTGGTTACAGCCCTAAGACCACTTTAAAGGATATTCAGGAAATTGTCCTTGTGCAGAATGAACGGTTCGAGAAGATATACACAGGTTTGCTTCAGGAACTTGATAAGCATAAAATACATATAATCAACGAGAAACAGCTAAATGCTGAACAATCGGAGTTCGTAAGGGCTTATTTTCACAAAGAAGTGCGTACCAGGCTTATGCCCTTTCTTATCGAGAAGGCATCTGAACTGCCTAACCTTACCGATGATGCTATTTATCTTGCCATCTGCCTCTTTGCGAAGGAAAAGCAGAACAACAGGTATGCACTTCTTGAAATCCCCACAAATGTACTGCCCCGATTTGTCGTTCTGCCCGAAAAAGATGAAGAGAAATACGTCATATATATAGATGACATTATAAGGTATGGCCTTAAAGAGATCTTTTTCATTTTTGAATTCGACCGTATTGAAGCCTATACTATAAAACTGACTAAGGATGCAGAACTTGAAATTGCCGATGATATCTCCGAAAGCTTCATCGACAAAATGTCACGGAGTCTTCAGCAGCGAAAATGGGGATCGCCGGTACGTTTCATTTACGACAGGGAAATTCCTCAGGATTTTCTGAAACTGCTCACAAGAAAACTTAAATTCGGACCCGATGATGCCATGATACCCGGGAACAGGTATCACAACTTCAAGGATTTCATAAGGTTTCCCGATATGGGGAAAAAGAAATTTTATTTCGATCCTCTCCCTCCGATACTGCATAAGGACATCCTCCCAGGAAAAAGCATCCTGTCGGTTATTAAGAAGAAAGATATAATGCTTCTCTTTCCGTATAATCCTTTTGATCATTTCATCGATCTGCTCCGTGAGGCATCAATCGATCCATATGTTACTACAATCCAGATAACACTTTACAGGCTCGCAAGGAATTCAAGCGTAATAAATGCCCTTCTGAATGCCGTACGAAACGGTAAAAGAGTAACAACAGTTGTTGAGTTACAAGCGAGGTTTGATGAAGAAGCAAATATCCTGTGGGGAAACAAGCTTATGGAGGAAGGGGTTAAGGTAATTTATGGAGTACCCGGACTTAAGGTTCATTCAAAATTATGTCTTATAACACGGGAAAAGAACAACCTAACCCAATGGTATGCGGCTATAGGAACAGGGAACTTCAATGAAGATACAGCCAGAATTTATACCGACCACCTTCTGCTTACAACAAATAAAAAAATCACTTACGAAGTTTTTAAGGCATTCAGCTTCTTTAATGTGAATTACAGGAAAGATAACTTCTATCACCTGGTCCTTTCGCCTTTTTTCCTCAGAAATAAGATGACATTACTTATCGATAATGAGATCAAAAATGCCCAGGCAGGAAAGAAAGCTTATATCTTAATGAAGCTGAATAACATTTCCGACAACGATATTATCAATCACCTTTATAAGGCAAGTAATGCTGGGGTGACAATAAAACTTATTGTGCGTGGAATGATGTCACTTGTACCCGGAATAAAAAATGTGAGCGAAAATATCAAGGCGATTGGCATTGTCGACAGGTTTCTGGAACATTCAAGGTTCATGATCTTTTGCAACGGAGGAAATGAAGAGTGCTATTTTTCTTCAGCAGACCTTATGACAAGGAATATTGAACACAGGATTGAAGTGACCTGTCCCGTATTTGACAAAGGAATAAAGAATGAGCTGAAGGATATTTTCGAGATCCTCTGGAGCGACAATGTAAAAGCGCGTAAACTTGACGGGACACTTTCAAACAAGTTTGTAAAAAACGATAAGAAACAAGTCCAGGCACAAAAGGAAGTTTACAACTACGTTAAGCGGATAAATGACAAATGCCATGAAACCCCGGTCTGATCATTTCTAAAACCCATATTATGAATATTTACGTTTTGCTGGCAGGAACAGTCTCAATATTAGTATTTTCATGGTTTTTTTCCGTGAAGCACAAACGCTATCATGGCATACCGAGGTTTTTTGCGTTTGAAAGCGTTTTTATCCTTTTTCTGCTGAACTACCGTTTTTGGTTCTCTGAGCCTTTTTCACCCATTCATATTCTGTCATGGATTGTCCTTATTATTTCAGCTTATGCGGGACTGGAAGGATATTTCAGGCTGAAAAGGGAGGGCAAGCCTGTTGACCAGTTTGAAAACACCTCCCTCCTTGTAAAGTCAGGAATTTACGGATATATCAGGCATCCGCTCTACTTATCGGTTTTTATGGTTGGAATCGGCATAATGCTTAAAGACCCGGGATCCATCCAACTTGTGCTTGGGGCCATACTCCTTGCAGCCATTTACCTTACTTCCTTCACCGAAGAAAAGGAGATGATCGCTAAATTCGGCAATGAATACAGGGAATATATGAAAGAGTCTAAGATGTTTATTCCATTCTTAATATAGAGGACTCTCGGCACAAGACACTCGACGCAAGGAATATGTTACTTGATTGCGTCGATATTATAAGGAGTTTCCTGGTATACAAAGTAATTCAGCCAGTTTACAAAAAGCATATTTGCCTGCGATCGCCATCGGACAACCGGCTCGTTATCCGGATTATTATCGCGGTAGTAATTTTTCGGGATTTCGATAGGCAGATTCTTCTCAATATCACGCTTATATTCATTGCCAAGAGTTTCCGGAGAGTACTCAGAATGTCCTGTCAGGAAGAACTCACGACCATTTTTTGAAGCAACCATATATACTCCGGCTTCATCCGATTCTGATAAGATAGCGAGTTCCGGAACTTTCACTATATCTTCCCTTTTTACCTCGGTATGCCTGCTGTGCGGCACATAGAAAAGATCGTCAAATCCTCTTAATATGGGATTGGAAGATTTTGCTTTTCTGTGCTCAAATACACCGAACATCTTTTTTTCAAGGGGGTATTTCGGTATTCCATGGTAATACCAAAGTGCAGCCTGTGCACCCCAGCATATGAAAAGCGAAGAAGTCACATTGTTTTTTGCCCATTCAAATATTTCAGTAAGCTCATTCCAGTAGCTTACCTCCTCGAAAGGCATCTGTTCAACAGGAGCTCCTGTAATAATAAGTCCATCGTATTTATGGTGAATTATACTGTCAAAATCCTTATAAAAAGCTTCCATATGCTCTTTAGGGGTATTTTTTGAAGTATGGGTGCTTAGTTTAATGAAATCAAGCTCTACCTGTAAAGGAGAATTTGATAATAACCTTATCAGGTCGGTTTCAGTTGTGATTTTTACCGGCATGAGGTTGAGAAGTGCAATTCTGAGCGGTCTGATATCCTGCCTGGAAGCCCGGGAAGCATCCATTACGAAGATATTTTCTTTCTGAAGCATTTTTATTGCAGGCAGCTTATCGGGAAGATTAATAGGCATAAGTGACTTAATTTTAATTAATTACAATTCTACATTCTTTCCCCCCGGCAATATTTTTTATGAATTTGCGGGAATTTGAATTTAACAAATATATTCCTAAATCCTTTTTCACGCAATAAACAGGGTAATAACCTTTCAGCTAATTTATTCAGAGCAAAAACAATTCCTTATTAAGATTGTTTCTTAATAAGAAATCATTTTAAAATTAAACTACATGAACAGAAGAGAATTAGTCCAGAAAATAGTCCTTGGCGGAGCCGTATTATTCGTTATGCCAACAGTAATTTCAAGTTGTACAAAGGATAGTACAATTGACCCGGTAATATTAAATACCCCCGGAACAAAAATTGACATTGATCTTTCAGATCCTGCAAATGCATCTTTAAATACAGCTGGAGGCTCAGTCATCGTTAAAAGCATTATTGTTGTCTACACGGGCACCAATTATATTGCACTTTCAAGCATTTGTACACATGAGGGCAGCACGGTCGGATATAACCTGGCCGCGGGCAACTTTATATGCCCAAATCATGGTTCAGTTTTTTCAGTCGGAGGAAGTGTGGTAACCGGTCCGGCAGCAAAACCGCTGGAATCGTATCAGATAAGTAAATCAGGAAATATACTTACTATTACTGTCTGATAATTTAAAAGGGTTGTTTCACCGGCATTCTGTGAAACAACCCCCTAAATCGACCAAATATAAAGCAAACAGAAACTATTTTGAGCCTATCCAGGCAAGTACTTTATCCGAATTGGGTTTCTCTTTAGAATAAATTACATCGACAAGTTTGCCATTCTCATCTATAAGGTATTTCTGGAAATTCCATTTGACATCAGAGTCCATAACGCCGTTAAGATTTTTCGATGTAAGCCACTTGTAAAGAGGATGCATATCATCCCCCTTGACAGAGATCTTTTCCATAAGAGGAAATGTAATCCCGTAAGTATCATTGCAGAATTTTCTGATATCCGATGCGGTTCCCGGCTCCTGGCTAAGGAAATTATTTGCCGGAAATCCTATTATCACAAGATTCTCGCCGTACTCTTTATAAACGGCCTCAAGTTCTTTATACTGGGGAGTGAATCCGCATTTTGAAGCAGTATTTACTACCATAACCTTTTTCCCCTTCAGTGTACTGAAATCAAAATTTCCTCCTTCAAGTGTTTTGACCTTGAAATTATAGAAACCTGATGTCTGTGCAAAACCGGTTAATGAAAACACAGTTGTTAAAATTATTGCTATCAGTCTATTTATTTTCATAATACAATTACTTTTACAAGTCTAAACAAGATATAAGCAGTTATGTTCAGGAAGTTCTGGAAAACATTAAAATTCTTTATTGCGATAGCCATAGCGCTGATAGTATTACCACATTCTATTCTGCCCGGCAAATCATCGGAAGTTAAAAAAGAGGTCCTTGAAGAGTATTTGCGACTTAATGACAGCGAAAAAAGGCTTCCGGAATACAAGGACGATGAGGAGGCTCTTAAGGCAAAGCTCCTGCAGCTGGAAGTAATAAATGCAAGCCGCAAGAAAAACAATGCCCCTGCCGTAAAGCTTGATATACTTGCTTCGCGCGTCGCCAATAAGATGTGCAGGGAAGCCGCTGAAAACGACTTTATCGGCCACTGGAACACTGCAGGCGAAAAACCTTACCACAGATATGCTTTTGCTGGTGGGTTTGATCATATTTCGGAGAATGCCTACGGCGAATGGTCGTCAGCTGATTATTCATCATCACCTGCAGTTATTAACTCCATGATGAAAACAGGTCACAGTAAATTTATGATGGAAAAGCCTCCCGCCGACGGACATCGAAAGACCATAATCGATAAACCGCACAATTTTGTCGGAATAGGTTATTACCTGAAGGGAAAACAATTCAGATACTATGAAGAGTTTATCGACAGATATCTTGAGTTTGAAAATATCCCATCGGAAGTAAAAACCGGCGAAACATTCAGCATTACAGTTAAAACGGGAAAAGAGAACTTTCTCTATTATCTGACTGCATACAGGGATGAATTTCCGCAGGCAATTCCGCCTGCAAAACTAAAGAATAAAGGAGGATATACTGATTACACCAACGAGCAATCCTCCAGACTCAATCCCTGGGATCTGGCACAATACAGAAGAGGAAACATATATACGATACCACTTAGTTTCAGCAAACCCGGTCTTTATTATCTGCATATCTATATTGATGACAAGGAGGTCGCGAATGCTTCATCAATGAATACAAAGGGGAAGACACAGGCAAGCGGGATTGTTATAAAAGTTAACTGAGAGATTAAGTAAATCGTTTATCGTTTATCGTTTATCGTTTATGGTTTATGGTTTCGGGTTTCGGGTTTGAGTCAAACAACTTCGCATACTGATCGGGGATCCTGTCGATTTTCTGAATCCTGATATCCTTATAAAAGATCTCTCCGGCTTCGCTCTGAATCTGGATTTTCCCGGAAATCAATGGCCTGGCGACTCCGTTATCAACATATCTTGAATTCCTAAGTACCATAACTACGTTCCCGTTTACTATATGAAGACTCCTATCTCCTAAAGTAATCAGTTCAATTGTTGTCCACTCATTGACCGGACTTTCATAATTGGCACTTCGCAGGCAAAACCCATCCCTTGAAGGGTCGGCACCCACAGAAATAAAGGGTTGACTTTGATCGGCAACGGTATTCATCGATCCCTCTGGCAATAATGCCCTGATATCAGCAGCAGAGTTAATTATTGACCAGTAATCACCCGTATGACCCTCCATAACCTGAAATTCCTGTCCCGGCATCCAAGCCCTCCAGAAATCATTTCCGCACTCGCCAAAAGAATGATAAAGGACGCCGGAATCTTTAAGCTTATCGAGCCTTGGCTCCCACTTCTTTTCACCCCATTTATATTTCAACGTAAGATGATAGTTGGCAAAATCCTCTTTCGTAAACACACCCCCGTAGATCTCACCCGTAATATGCAGAACCGGCTCACCGTTTACAATGTCAATTGAAAATACATTTGATTCATTCTTGTTATAACCTACAGGTTCTAAAGTTTGTCCTTTTTCATCAACAGGTCGTTGCCCGTCAAATCCGTTTTTGAGTCTGTAGCCCAGATACATATCCCACTTTGAGAGGTCTTTATCAAGCAGAGTTATCCATTCCTTTTTATCAGATTCACAGGAGGATGTCGAAACAGCAAGAATAATTATCAGGGAAGATAAAAGTGAAATACCAGGTTTCATATCAATATAAATTAGTAACTGCAATTAATGCAAACCAACAAGATTAATTTTCAATACAGGTGCCAGATACAAATATAGTTAAAATAAACAGGGGAGGCTGTTTTGCAGACCTCCCCTATTCGTAACAATAACAATAATAAGCATATCTAATTACCCGCCTGGCATCTCAGTCAGGATAATTTCGTCAAGTAACATGCCCCTGCCCTACTGCTTAATAATCATGGATTGTATCGATCCCTTGTTATATTGCAGATTTACCACATAAATCCCGTTCGACAGTTTCGTCAAATCCAGCATAATTACCTGCTCGTCTCCTGTCAGCTCAAGTTCCTGTTGAATTTCAAGGCTCCCGTCGGAGCAATAAACATTTATCCTTGCCTCACCTTTTGAAAACCCGTTTAATTCAAGGGTAATAATGCCACTTGTCGGGTTCGGATATGCTTTCATTGAAGCATTTACATCGCTGTTCACCGGTTCTGAAGTGATATAAGACTGAGTGGATCCATTTGTTACCGATGAGGAACAGCTTCCGAATAAGTTGTTTACTTTGTTTATAACGGAAGTATTAGTGAGTAATACACAGGTACTGCTTCGGGTGTTGTTTGTGTTAAGGACGCACATAATAACCCCAGCCTTCCTTCCGGATGTACAGCTAATATTATTTACGGTTACTTTCTGAACCTTGGTTGTTGTGCAACCTTTTGAATCCTTCACAGTAACAGTGTAGGTTGTAGTTACAGTTGGTTTAGCTGTAACCGAAGCCACTGTAGTTGAACTTAAACCGGTTCTGGGACTCCAGGAATAGGTGTAAGGACCGGAACCTCCTGATACATTGGCTGTCAGTTTTACCTGCGATGAAAGCCCGAAGTTGCCTGATTTTCCTGTGATGTAAGTTACCGCGTCATACAATGAATACGGAACGCTTGTCCTGAAAACAGTCGCATTATTTAACGCTGAAACGGAAGCATAAAGATTTGAAGAACCTGAAAGAACCGTAAAAGATTTCGAATAGGTACAGTTCTTTGAATCTGTGACAGTAACAGTATAAGTTCCGGCAGCTAAACTACTAATATTCTGACTGGCAGACGTATAACTATTCGGACCGGTCCACTTCCATACGGTAACGGGAAGATTACCTCCTGATACTGTTATGCTTATGCTGCCGTTGGCTGAGCCGCATGTTGCATCTGTAACAGTACCGTTAACAGCGAATGCATCAGGACCAGTAATTGTGAAAGTGCCTGTAAGTTGTGAGCAACCATATATATCAGAGGCAGTGTAACTATAAATCCCGGCAGGCAGACTGATTGTAAGCGGACTGTTTCCGGAATAACTGTTAGTTCCGATAACAACATTATATGGTGCAGTTCCTCCGGTAAATGTAAATGTCTCTGATCCGTTGGAGCCCGGACAATCTGCAATTGCATTAGCGAGACTGACAGACATTGATCCTGAAGCATTCTCAACTAGAACAGCACTGCCGGTCATATTCGTTGTGCCGGTGGTATTTGTTCCGGTGATTGTATAGGTTCCTGAAGTCTGATTACCGAAAGTAATCGAATTTCCGGTACCGGCAACCAAAGGAGCCTGAGCAGTACCATTCTTATACAAGGTATACATAACCCCGGACTGAGAGCCTGATAAACCGACGGGCAAACCTCCCGTTCCCTGGCAGAATGAGCCGCCTCCGGTAACGGGGTAGGCAATTGGCAGAGCTATTGCAGGCATCATTTCGTATGCAAGGTCGAACTTATCACTAGTCCCGGTTTTCCATGAATTCAGCGTGGGGGAATAGGTTGTCATGTGGATCACATTGTTAGCCGGCTCAAATTCTGCAAGCCTGAGCCATCCGTTACCTCCGTTTGATTCATTCTGATAATCTGCAATCATTGTATAAATGGTACGGCCTCCGTAGGTATCAGTCCTGTAGCCCGATCCAAATTCATGTCCGCAGATCATAAGGAAAAGATTTGGATTGTCTTTAAGGGCATTGTATATTGCCTGACCGGGGCTTGTAAAGGAAGCCTGCATACCTGCGTACATTAGTGAATGATTGATAAGTATTCCCCGTTTTAAAGGGTTGTTTTTAAGCAGTGCGTCAGCCCAGTCAAGCACACCCGTTCCTGGTATCTGATCACCTGCTCCAATACAAATGATAATGAAATCCATGCCGTTGGAACTGATAAGATCATAATGGTTTTCGTTCGTGGTTCCATAATGGCCGCCATAATAGCTCCTTCCCTGAAAACGGGATACTCCGAAGTAACTATTAAATGTTCCTGTTCCCAAAAACAAGTCGTGGTTCCCCGGAACGACGCCGAAAGGAACACCGGGCAGCACAGCATCCAGTTTGCTCATTGAATTATTAGCATTCGACCATTCCCACGACATGCCAAAATTTGTCAGGTCCCCCACCATTCCAACATATTTTATATTGCTGCCTGCCTGATTATTAACACACCATTGAGTTTGGGATGTGAACATCGAAGGAGTTCCCCCGAATAGAGATCCGGTATAATTCTGGGCATCAGGCAGGATTATCATAGAGAAAGGATCTCCTGAAGTGGCTGCCGGCTGAGCGACTGCCAAAGCTGAATATCCAATAATGCATATTGAGATAATCAGCATTCTTAAATGTTTGTAAAATTGTTTCATAGTGTAGTTTTTTATATAACGCCATCATTGTTCCGGAATATCAGAATTCAAACACATGTAAACCAATCACTTTGCACATCTGTAAGCACAAAAAGAGGCAATGGTAATACTTTGAATCAAGCCAGATCCGCAAACGGATACCCGGCATAATTATCAGAACGACGAAAACCAACTATAATTAAATGAACAAGTTATTATCTAAATCTTTAGCCCAATAAAACGTGCGATAAATAATAGACTCATCATAAACAGAAAGGATATTCACAATTGCAAGTCTAATTTAAACAAAATCCTTTAATCAGACTGCATCAAAATTACATAATTATTATTTTGTTAAAACATGATCTGGTTCACAGGTTTTTTCGCAACGGACTCAAACGGAGATAGTTTATAAACCGGACTGATTTATAATACTATCCCTAAATACTAAGCATATTATGATTTATTATGCTATTCCTCATTTCAATTCATTTCAATTCATTGCAATTTTTTCAATTTTCTCAAGCCACTTTTTACGGAAATCTTCCTTTGAGTTTTTGATCGGACCAACAAAAGTGACTTTCACCGGGTTCACGCCGCAGAATCCCAGAGTTGATTTCTTTAACTGGTTAACACTTGGACTGCCAAATGCAAAACGGTAATACCAGCCGGGCTGATCAAGTGTAGTAAGTATGTGAGCAGTTTTGCCTTTAAGAAGCTTGTCCCACCAAACTGAATTTTCCTTATACTGAAAAGCAAAGCCTGGAAGAAAAAGCCTGTCAATAAACCCCTTAGCTATTGAAGGCAGGCCTCCCCACCAAACCGGGTGGATCCAAACCATATGTTCAGCCCACAAAATTTTATCCCATGCTTCAATGACAGGACAGTGAAAATGCAGGATGAATAAGGATTTTAAGGGATAAGATGAATTGCAATACCCACAGTATGATTTCACATAATTTGCAGTTTTTCTACATAAAAGGGAACCTTATTTGGAGATTACGGAAATAGTATTACTTTTGCCGTCGCGTTAGAGTTTTAAAACGCATTTCGGGGTGTAGCGCAGCCCGGTTAGCGCATCTGGTTTGGGACCAGAGGGTCGCAGGTTCGAATCCTGCCACCCCGACAATAAGAAGACCCAATTAGCAAGTATCAGCTAATTGGGTTTTTTATTTCACGCTTTTGTACCGCTTTAGTTAAGAAATTAAGAACCTCATTTTTACTATTTTCCAGGTATGCGGCAAAAAAATAGCTGTTATATTGAGCAGCTAAGATAAGATGCGTCAAAACAGTTTTGTATATGCCACTGTTTTTTAATAACATAACGACCTGATGCAAATTAGTTTTATAATAAACCATTTCATAAATTTATATCGGGTATTTGTCAACAAATTTACGGATTGCACTTATTTTTTTTATTTTCTTAAATCCCATCGTTCCTAAATTAGCGATCACCTGAACATTCCAGTATTTAATTACTTTTGGAACAATGAAAAAAAAGAACCCTCCACCTACAACTCTTCGTCAACAGGCTGAAGAGAAACTGAAAAAGAAGTCATTAAAAACAGATTCAAAGTTTTCTGAAGCTGATACCCAGAAAGTAAATCACGAACTTCAGATTCATCAGATTGAGCTGGAAATGCAGAACGAAGAACTCACACGGGCAAAAGAACTTGCAGATCTCTCAAATAAGAATTATGCTGATTTATTAAACTTCACCTCAGTACCTTATTATAAACTTTCAAAAGAGGGCGAAATCATCGATCTGAACCTTAGCGGAGCTAATTTGCTTGGAAAAACACCTAACCATTTAATTAAAAGCATGTTTGGTTTTTTTGTTTCTGACGACACAAAACCAAACTTTAACAGGTTTCTTAATAAAGTATTTAACAGCAAGGGCAGTGAATCATGTGAGGTGACACTTTCTCTTAATGACAGCAAAATACCATTGTATGTTTACATTAACGGGCATGTTACCGAAAATGGTGAATGTTGTCATATTACCTTAGTTGATATTAGTGACCGGAAACTGGCAGAGAATGAATTAATCAGAGCAAAAGAAAAAGCTGAAGAAAGTGACCGTCTAAAAACTGCTTTCCTCGCTAATATTAGTCACGAGATTCGTACCCCCATGAATGGCATTTTTGGCTTTACTGAATTGCTGAAAGAACCTACATTATCGCGTAATGATCAGCAAGCTTATATTCATAATATGCAGATAAGTGGTGCTCGTTTGCTCAGTACTATAAACAATATTATTGATCTTTCTAAAATTGAAGCCGGACTTCTGAAAGTTGATATTCAGGAAGCGAATATTAACAAGACGCTTGAATCCGTTTATACATTCTTCAAACCAGAAATTGAAAGTAAAAGATTGCAGTTTATATTTCAATGTCGTTGACTTAAGGAATGAAGATAAAAATTGTTCTTTGAAATAGTAGAGTATAGAGTATGTTTATTATATTAGGGGTATAATAT
>CAIMVD010000102.1 GCA_903844815.1 uncultured Bacteroidota bacterium
GAAGATTTTACAAAAGCTATAGCAGTAAATCCAAAACACACAAATGCTTACATTAACAGGGGATATCAAAAGTTTAGACATGAAGATTATTATGGTGCTCTTGAAGATTATTCGAAGGCAATTGAAAATGGCGATAGTGGTTCAATAACATATTTTAGCAGAGGGACTTTAAAATATAGCCTAAAAGACTATAATGGAGCAATTGAAGATTATACTAAAGCCATTGAAATTGAACCTAAATATGCAGATGCATACCATAACAGAGGGAATGCAAAGGATGATTTGCGAGATTTTAATGGAGCAATTGAGGATTATTCAAATGCTATTATAATTGAACCAAAACATCCAGGATCATATTATTGCAGAGGAAGAACAAAAGCACTACTTAACAACGATAATGGTGCAATAGCAGATTTTTCAAAAGCTATAGAAATTAATCCAAATGATGCACTTGCGTATTATTTGAGAGGTATTGTTAATACTATGCGACTCGGTAAAAAAGAAGAAGGTTGTGTCGATTTATCAAAAGCTGCAGAATTAGGCGAAGCAAAAGCAAAAGAAGCAATTAATTTGTATTGTAAATAATGCTAAAAACGCATCATTATTAACTGTAATTGACGTATTTAGAATTATATATTTTTACTTGACATTTAACTTTAAACTTAAAAAAATGACAACAAGTTTCACAATCAGAGATTTCTTTGTATATATAATGACAGGAATTATTCTCACTTTTTCATTAGGAGTAATTTTTTTAAATGAAATTATTCAATGTATTGATTGTTTCTATAGAGAACATCAATTTATTAAGGAGCTTAGTTTTTTAATAACGTTATTCTTTATACCAATAGTTTATTTTGTTGGACATTTCTTTGGGGGAATTAGCTACTTTTCACTCAAATTGTATAATTTTACTGAAAGAAAATTCAAAGGAATAAATAAGAATGAGCAAATTAAACTTTCTCGAAATAAGAAAATAATTCTGGATATGCTCGAACTATTCATATACAAATTAAAAATTGGGTATGCAATAAACCAATTTTGTGAAGAAGAGAATGGGGTTAAAATGTTTCTAGACAATAATCAATTTTGGGTAAGTTGTGCCAAACTACAAGTAAAAAAAAATTATGAACCTGCTCAATACTGGGAGGTTATTACTGGATTTTATGATATCCTTTATTTTTGTTTTTTGTTCTCTTGCTTTATTTCTGTGACAACAAGCCACTATATATTTGGTTTTGCATATTTAATTCTTGCCATCTTCTCTTTTTATAGAGCAAAACAACATGCAAAAAACTTTGTGAAAACTGTAAACCGTCTTTTAGTTGCAGATTCAGAGATACAGATTAGATAAGCCCTTGTCCTTTTAGATATATAATCATTAATTTCTTGCAAAATGTTTGGGTTCGTTGTTGGGAACCAGCGGTCTTGAGCTTGCGAAAAATTGCAACCCCAACTTCTGAATTCTTTGGATTTTAAGTGACCAAGTCACACTAGGGACAAGCGACTTCCCTTCCTATTTACGAATTCATATCAGGTGCAAATACAACAGATACCCCGATTTCATGTATTTAGATAAAATAAAA
>CAIMVD010000103.1 GCA_903844815.1 uncultured Bacteroidota bacterium
ACTTCAGTCCGGGGTGGGCGAGATGGTTGTTAATCCGGACTTTAGTCCCTCAGCTACCTCCGGGATTATGGCTGGGGTTGGGATAGGCTGATGATAAGGACTTCAGAGAGGTGCTAGTGTGATTGTTATAAGTAAGAATTGGAAAGCCCGGTTAGTGAGCCCAGTTACTAACCCCGGACTTCAGTCCGGGGTTAGCGATGATATTATGAATCAGGACTTTAGTCCATAATACCAGATGAACTATTGAGAAGTAATACATATTTAAATCAAAATAAAATGAAACCATCTTCAAATTCAGTTGTCCTGTTATTGCTTTTTTTAAGCATATTATCCTGCCATAACAATAATCTTAAAACAGACGAAAAAGATCTTGCCAGGGAGATTCTGAACGAGAAAAAAGTGAAAACGGAAAGCAATAATTCTGATCTAAAACTTTCAGAAGCCGGGAAAGAAGGAACAGTTGCATTCCGGAAAAGGGAAATAAGAAAAGCAGATCCTGAAAACCCTCCGATTAAACTGTATATTTCAAGTACAAAAAACGATACCAGACATTTAAAACTATCCGATATCGCATCATCGATCAGATACATTAAGCTTGAAACTCCTCCCGATACAGCTTTGCTATATGATCCTTCTTTTGCCCATAATGATCTTCACTCTTACATTCGGTCTGATGGAAACCACATTATTTTTCAGGGTTTGTTTGGTCTAACACGTTTCAATATGATGGGAGAATATCAGGAAACTATCTGGAAAAATGAAACCGGAATAAAATTTCTTGGTTCGGGTGTCGGGTATGGGGGTCAGGACTTTTTTGGAGTAATGCCTAATACTCCTGTCTCCATTCAAAATGGAATCCTTTACTACTCCTTTCAGGATGGGCCCGGTGGTAATAGTAATGCTATGAAATATAAACCCGGAATCAAAAAAAACATATCTCTTAAATCCAATGACGAAATAACAGGACTTCTTAATATGCCTGGAGATACCTTACTTAACTCAAATCAGATTTTTCCAAGTGGGTTTGATTACATATTTGGTACTGGAATTAATACCTGGGCCGGTGTCAACCAGAAATGGAATTCCGGAAAATCAGGAGCTTTACTTGTGACATATAACGATAAAGGAGACACACTTTGCGTGTTTAAAGATTATGATCGGATTATAAACTTTAGCAAACCCAACTACAGAAACCCGGAAAAATTATCCTGCTATTATTTTAACGGATTGCTGACTTTTAAACAGGAATATAATGATACTGTCTTCAGGCTGATTCCACCTGACAGGATATTGCCAACATTTATTATTGAGTTTGGAGATAGTAAGGTCAATTATATGGATGGACTCAATCCTGATTTTGATTTGTCAGGAAAGTATTTCCTTAACACGATTCAGGAGTCAAATGACTTTTTATTCATCTGTTATATTCAATATTATACCCCTGCCTCTAAAAAGGGAAAAGCAATAAAATATTATTATTCATTATTTGATAAAAAGGAGGATAAGCTAAATAATCTACCCGGATTTACACTTGAACCAGCAGGTATCAACAATGATCTTAACGGAGGCATTCCATTCTGGCCGGATTTTATAACACCGCAGGGTGAAATGATGAAACTCGTCTCAGGAAAAGTTATTAAAGATTATATAAGTTCTGATGAATTTAAAAAGTCAGGTATGACAGCTGAGAACCGGCTAAAACAGATTTCAATAGCCTCAGGATTAAAACCTACTGATATGGTAATAGTTATTGCAAAGTGAATAATAAGAAGAAAAATTATGGGCTAAAGCCCGGTTCCGGTGTGTCCTGTAACCCCGGGCTGAAGCCCGGGGTTAGCGATGATGCTATGTATGTGGACTTTAGTCACTCAACTACCTCCGTACTTAAGGCTGGGGTTAGGATAGGCTGAT
>CAIMVD010000104.1 GCA_903844815.1 uncultured Bacteroidota bacterium
AAAGTCTCTGGACTACTTCTCCCATTGAAACAATCCTTAACAAGGACATGCCTTTAAAGCCATCAGGACTGATTGGGCCGCTAAAATTGATGTCATTTAAAAAACAATTCAACGTCGTGGATAGTAAATAATCATTAACTCATTTACTACTTAACATTTAATGAGAATAATCATCAAAAATGGAATGATTATTCTTTTAATAATTGCAACGATAAAATGATCAATATTTATTAAACCGTTTGCAACTTTTGTCTGTCGGGGGTACTGAAGAAAGAGTGAGAGTGAGAGTGAGAGTGAGAGCAAGCACTCTCATTCTTTTTTCCTCAAAACTCACTCTCACACTCGCACTTACTTTTCACCCCATCTCCCCTTCAATATTTCTATAGGACCTTCCCAAACACAAACTATTTCACAGGATGAGATGTACAGCAATTTTAAGGGAGAGGTTTGCAGCTTTTTATTATAAGATCTGCTAATTCATTGAAATTGTCAAACATATCTCCGCTGGTATAAGGCCAGGCTGTATAAATGACTACAAGCTTCTTTGAAGGAACAACAAAGAGGAACTGACCTCCGTGCCCAACAGCTGCATAACCACCATAAGCCGGAAAGATCCAGAAATAATATCCGTAAGAACTTCCGGGACTATGCATTGTAACAATAGGTTTTGTTGCCTCAGCAATCCAGGTACTGTCAACAATCTGCTTATCTCTCCATTTGCCGTTCTGAAGTAAAAGCTGCCCGAATTTTGCAATGTCACGCGGCTTCATAAAAATACTGACAGCCCCAAAAGTTATCCCATCAATTGAACTTTTATCTGTCTCATAAAGAGGACGGGTATTGTCCCCGTCAATGAAGTTTATTCCCGTCTTCATTGTTAAAGCATTTGCTATAGTAATGCTTTTCTTATCCTGATGATTGATGAAGTAGTCAGGATAAATTTCACTAAATGTCTGGTTAAGTGAATCCAGATATCCCTTCTCTAAAGCAATCCCCGTCAGTATTGAAGTAAAAGATTTGGTGCATGATTGAATATTTTCAATTCTGTTAGCATCATCCGTATCGTTGGGATAAGATTCAGCCACCAGCTTCCCGTTCCTCAGGATCAAAAGACTTCTGGCCATCATAAAGCGATCATTGTTGTGGACAAGTTGAAACGCGGTATTAAGATAATCTTCATCCATATTTTCCATGGAAGGCGTTGATATCTGCCATCCATCACCAATTGTAACTGGCTGATATCCTTTATAAGCGAGCTTCACAGCTTCATCTTTTATACATCCATGCAGACACAGGGATGAGATTGTGATTAGTATGATAATAAAATTATTTAGTCCCATAATTGTAAGCTTTTATTTTAAAGGTTCATTGGAAACCGCATGTCGAAACCTACTAATTTTCTGATGCTTATCCATCAAAAAAGGATGGAATCATAACATAATTTTTAAACCAGCCTGCCAGATAAACTGGAAAACTGGTTGTTCCTTTTTTTGTGAAAGTCTGATTAAATTCATTCCGAAAGTGATAGCCTCACGTTTACTGACAAAAACCGGAAACCTGTATTCAATTTTAAAATTGATCTGTAAGGCCTTGTTTAGAGATCCAGATTCAAGATTACTGTTCAGTGCTTTCAGAATACCTTCGACGGAAGAATTGTCCATCTTATACTGTCGAATCTCATCAGGCCGGCTGAAAATACTTACAAGAGAAAAACTTAAGGAGGTGAACCATTCTCTTTCATGCTTTAACGATAACGATAAAATATTATCCGGACCAAAAGACAAATAATCGGCCCAATAGCCATGACTGTCATCCCAGTTCGGATAGAGCATGTAAGAGTAACAAAGAGAGGCTTGCGGGCCTAAATAATACCGCAGATTATTTTTCTGATAAATCAGAAAATTGAAAGAATAATCAAGACAGAACATGATATTCCCACTTTTTGGCATTTCTTCCGCTTCTGTTTTAATACGGCTATATAAAAATGAGAATCGAAACTGACGCAGGCTTTTTTTAATCTTTTCGGTTTCAAAAGAGAGCTCTGTAAGCCTTCCTTGATGTGCCAATGGGATAAGATTCGTTTCTTTTATCTGGTTCAGACCAAGCTGAAAGTTGACTGAGTAAGTTTTATCATGATCAGAGGTTAATTTGGTATCCTGCGCTTTAACCAGAGCGCCCGTCAGGATAAGTATTTGTATCAGAAGAAGTTTTGTTTTCATTTTTAATTTCAATTTTCGATACTGAATATTCATGTTAAGAGATCTTGATTTATTTCATTTTTGGTTTCTTTTCCTTTTTGAACTTAAGTCCAATATTGAAATTAAATCCACTCAGATCCCTGTTAGTTACATTTGATATTTGTACATTTTCATTGTTCTCATCCAGCCCGGTGACATATCTGTAACTTATTCCGGTTACAAGGGTAAGCCGCTTGCTGAGATTCAGTTCGAGGTTTATCCCGGGTTCAATCAAAAAGAAGCTGGCTCCTGAAATGTTCCAGAAATTATCAAGAAGCCCTGACTTTGGGTCCTCGTAGTCCTTTGTTGTTCCGTATGCCAGCAGCAGTTGTCCGCTACAATGCCAGAGGTTTGCGGGTTTGTAGATATACTGCCCTAATGCACCGAAATAACCATAATTTACCCGGGGATGACTCAGATTTAATCCACCGGAAATACCGAGTAAGACTGATTGGTTAAAAACAGCTCCTCCATAAAATCCAATCAGAGTTCCTGCATAACCCTGGATTGAATTAATCTTAACCTCAGGGGTCCAGATTTCACTTACTTTCACATTTGATCCGAACAGTGTCTTTGTAGAGTCCTGTTCCTGGCCTGAGATCTCAGCCGAAAGAGCCAACAGAATAACAATCATAACTAAAATTCCTTTAGTCAGATTTAATTTTTGATTTGTGGTTTTTGTTTTCATGATCTTAACTCTTAAAGTTTAACTGATTAATATTCTATTATTTAATTACTATCTGTATGTTATCTGCAGAGCATATGATTATTTCAAAGGTCACTGGCTTTAAAAATGTAAATCATCCAACCAAATGAGATTATGAAGAAAAGTCTCTGCCAAATACCCGCCATCGTTGGTACTTCAGACATCAGGACAGATAAAAGGATTACAGATACTCCTGCAGCTGTTGCCAATTGCCTGTCTGTGCGATCCTCTGTAATAAATGTTGAAGAAACAGTCAGAATAACGAAAGTCATTCCGGCAGTGAAGATGAAATATGAATGCCACCCGTCTTCATGAATATTGTATTGTGTAAGTGTATTTACAGGCGCATGATTTAAAAAAGCCGCAAGGGTTAATGAGATACCGAATAAAATCAGGAATAACCGTTGAAATGCAAATCCCTCAAAATATCTCCATCCTGAAATTATTGACCCGATTCCGAGAGACAAAAAAGTGAAGTTCATAATCCAGGCATTTGGAGTATTTTGGGCCCCAAGCTGGCTTAATGTGTTGCTGATTAATGAATATTCAGGAAAACTAAAAACAGGAAGAATGAACATTATTAAAATCAATTGGCAATATGCTGCCACAAGTATTAATATTTCCCAATTTCTTTTCATTTAGTTTTATTATTGAGTCGGATATTTCTTTTGTAAAAGGATCTATTGTTTTATTTCTGAAAATGAGTTGTTTGCTTTTACCATTACATGTACAAGTACTGGAGGGGATACAGTCTCACTATGTTCATTTCTGACCATCTTCATTCCGAAAATCACTCTCAGAAAGTTTACCCTGCGAATTACCATCCAGTATATTCCCGCTATTATTGTAAAGCTTATGAAGATGATAAGCACTACTTTCATGAAAACGGCAATATCCCAGCGGATAATGAAGTATCCTACAACAACAATTACTGGTTGGTGAAGGAGGTAGAACGGGAAGATGGCTTCGTTTGCAAGTTTCCTGAAACCAGAATCGAAATTGAGATATTGTTTTGCGAATCCTACTGCAGTAATTCCGCAGGCCCAGGCTTGAAATAGTGCGGTTACATCCCATACTATCTCACCAGTCCGCTCTGATTCAAACAAATCCGGAATCCTGAACATGATTACTGTCAGAATAGTTGTTTCCACCAGGTACAACAATCTCTGGTTCTTTATCGCCTCCGCTATGTTTATATTTGGAAGAAACATAAAGCCTGCTAAAAAGAATATAATATATAAGGCCATAGATGCCCAGTCATTTACAAGAGCATTGGTCCCAAATTCGAAATATTTCCGGAGTACAATCTGTGACAGTAAAATTGGAATGATGAAAACATTCAGGGCAAGGGGTTTTGTAACTATTCCTTCAATCCTGCGAGTGAAACATCCAAATTTTTCACTACGCAGAAGCCCTAAAAAGGGAGAAATAAACATTGCGATTACAAACAGGTATGCAATGAACCACAGATGGTGCCAGCTGAAATTGCCCTCAGGATAGAATCCTTCGAACATATGTGGATAAAAATCAAGCAAGGAACGGTAAACAGAGGCTTTTTCTATATATACCTGAACAGGTACCAAAATAAATATTCCGGTTATGAGTGGAATAAAGAGGCGCTTGAACCTCTCACGAAGGTATTGGCCTGGGGTTCTTTTACCCAGATGTAAGCGGTAATTACAAATGCAGGTTTTCGGTAATTAGGAATGCAAGTGTTTCTGCATCGTTAATTACCGATTTTCAAAGAAAAAAATTAAAGAACGTTATTTTCAAAGATAGTTTTTCTGTTTTCCAACCGGTATGATT
>CAIMVD010000105.1 GCA_903844815.1 uncultured Bacteroidota bacterium
AGGCTCAGGGCATAAACAGGCTGCAATTCTTTGTATTCAATACCTTTATCCAACTGTCGAACGTAGGCTTTGCTGGCATTGAACAATACACGGCTTTTGAAACTATCGGTCCACAGCATCTGCATTTCGACAATAAACTGCCGTCCGTTATCGTCGATGCAGCGAACATCAACAATTGAGTACTTGAGCAACGGAACTTCAGGAACCAGTTCTGCCGGCAGATATTCGAGGTCCTTAATGGGAACGGGAAGAGGCAGAATCGCGTTCAGAAAGCTTTTCAGCAACAGGGGATGCTGTCCGAAGATCTTCCTGAAGGTCAGGTCATTTTTAGGATCGAGATAGCGCATGGCCGGCATTTTGTGTAAAGGTACAAAAATAAAGGAAAATGGTTGCCGATGGCTGATTTTCCGTGTACTTAATCCGTGTTAATCCGTCCCGGGGCCTCGGGATCCGTGGAAAAAAGGATTTCATCATTGCGAACTCAGGAAATAAATTCTTGGATTTTTATTCACTATACTGAATATTTATTGTACATTTACATATCTTAATCAGTATACTTAACATGTATTTACTAAAACGTGAAAAATATCTTAGCCGTGTAAGGCCATATTTCAACAAGCAACTTATTAAAGTTATCACAGGGCAACGAAGGGTAGGAAAAAGTTGCCTTTTAAAACAGATAGCGGCAGAACTTGCGGAAATTAATCCTTCGGCAAACATGATCTTTATAGATAAGGAGAAGTTCGAATTTGACGGTATAAAGACATATATGCATCTTTTGGAATACGTTAAGAAAGAAAGAAGAGAAGATACAGGCTATCTTTTTATTGATGAAGTACAGGAAATTGCAGATTACCAAAAAGCATTGCGAAGTTTGCTTTCCGATGGTAATTGGGACATTTACTGCACAGGCAGCAATTCGGGAGTATTTTCGGGTGAACTTGCCAGTCTGCTTAGCGGTCGTCAGATTGAAATAAGAGTTCACAGTTTATCGTTCAGTGAGTTCCTGCAGTTTCATAAAATAAGCAAGTCCCGCGAATCTTTAATCCGTTACCTTAAGCATGGCGGCATGCCTTACCTCATTCATCTGCCTGCTGATGATGAGTTGGTTTTCGATTATCTTACAAACATTTATGCCACTATTTTGTACCGCGATATAGTAAGCCGCAATCAAATACGAGATACAGCTTTTCTTGAAAATCTCTTGCGATACTTAGCTGATAATACGGGCAGTATAGTCTCAGCGACTAAAATTTCAGCCTTTTTAAAATCTCAGAATAACAGCAAAACAACATCTGTGATCATTAATTACATAGGATATCTGGAAAGGGCTTATTTCGTATCAGGTGCCAAACGGCAGGATATACATGGTAAAAAGATCTTCGAAAGCGGTGAAAAATACTTTTTCGAAGATTTAGGTTTGCGAAACACAGTAGGAGGATATAAACCTTCCGATATATCCAAAATTCTGGAAAATGTGGTTTACAATCATTTATGTTTCTGGGGATTTTCAGTTTGTATAGGCAGGAACCTCGATAAAGAAATTGATTTTATTGCAGAGCGCAATGGGGAATTTGTATATATACAGGTTGCATACCTGTTATCGTCCGATAGTG
>CAIMVD010000106.1 GCA_903844815.1 uncultured Bacteroidota bacterium
ACTTGCAAAAGCATGGCACCTTCCCTTCCGGCTTAACAAAGATCCTAAATTGAAAGTCCTTCGCGTTGAACTCAGGATCGGCGAAATACTTGAAACAGCCCGGAAACACAACGTTTCATTGACCGAATATTTCGTATCAGTCTACCATTTTGCGCTTCAAAACATCCTCGTTTCGGAGGAAGACTCCAGTAAGAAAGCAAAACGGAAAGTGCTCAGGATAGAAGTCCCTGTTAATATGCGCAGAAAGATCCCCAGCCGGACAATGCGTAATTTCTCTCTTTTTGTACTGCCTGAAATAGACCTCCGGCTTGGAAATTACACTTTTGAAGAGATCCTGGAATCGGTTCATCATCAGTTGCAGTTAAGTTCCGATATAAAACAGATATCAAGGTTCCTGTCATCGAATGTGAGTTCCGAAAAGCTCTTCATTATCAGGATACTTCCCCTGTTTGTTAAAAAAATGGCCATTTCTGCCGTTTACAGGAGCCTGGCTTCCAAACGCTGGAGCGGCATAGTAACAAACCTTGGAGTGGTAACTCTTCCCGGAGGGATGGAGGATATGGTAGATTCTTTAGATCTCATTCCGCCGCCGCCCAATCCAAAAGTAAAGGTAAGCTGCGCCCTTATTTCATATAAAGACAAACTCACGATCTGTTTCTGTAATATCACTGAGTCGAATGAACTGGAAAGGCTTATTTTAAGGCATTTAACTGATGCCGGTATTCACGTTAAGATACTAAAAAACAATTAAAAGGGGAAATTATGTCATTATGCATTAATTGCGGCGTGGAACTGGATGAGGAATTTACCGTATGTCCATTATGCGGTAAGAATCCCGGAGATAGCGGTACGGAGGAGCATGCTGTCGACAACTACCCTTCGGCCATCATTCATCTCCACAAGAAAGAAAACAGGAAGCATCTTTGGGAATTAAGCGGAATTATTGCTTTTTCCGGGATTGCTGTCTGTACAATAGTCGACCTGATAATAAGTAAAAGGCCTGGATGGTCTCTGTTCACCGATGTATTAATTTCAGGTGCATGGATTACTCTGACCATTTTTCTTTTTTTATATAAGAGAGCATTTGCCCTGACAAGTTTACTCTTGATTATGATTCTGACGGTCCTGTTTCTTGCCGGTCTGTTTACCGGAGGAACTGCCTGGTTTCTACCTGTGGGCCTGCCTGTTACTCTTGCAACTTTTATTGCCTCTGCCTCTGTTGTCGCTATTTATAAAGTTGCCAGCTTAAAAGGACTGAACATCATTGCTTTAGCTCTCATTATTGTGGCGGGGTTTTGCGTAATTCTCGAAATGGTACTCGATATCTTCCTAAGGGGCAATGTGGATTTGCGATGGTCGCTGATTGAAGCCATTTCAATACTTCCTGTTGCACTTGTATTGTTCCACTATCATTACCGTCTTAAAAGGGGCAACCGCCTTGACAGCTTTTTCCATATATGAGTCCCGATGAAAACGCTGACAGATTCCCTTCCTTTAATTTCTATCTGATTACAATCCATAATCATAAGTTTTACTAACTTCGCCCTGGTGAGAAAAGCTTTACGAGATATCTTTATGCTGTTCCTTACACTGGGACTGATTATGGCATGGACCGACATTGCTTTTTTTAACGGTTCATTTTCTCATCAGATGAGTATTGCACATCAGGAATGTACCGACTTTTCAGATCATTCAGAAATTTCGGACCATCATGGTTCTGAAGATTACATACTGGAATGTGGTTCAGGTTCAAAATCTGTTTTATCCCAAAACGACAGTGGCTTAACGCCCTTCGAAATTATAACAGTAAAGTATAGTTACATCTCTTTCATTTGGCAACCCCCTAAATTCGTTTAATACTTTCTTTATTTAAAATTATTACGGATTTTCTGGTTAATTCAGACACTATATTCATATGCCATGGTAAAAGAAAAGAGAAGAGTTGCATTTATTTCGGTTATTGCAGCCATTTTCCTGACAGGTTTTAAACTTTTGATCGGTGTAATGACCGGCAGTCTTGGAATATTATCGGAAGCGTTGCATTCAGGGCTCGACCTTGTTGCGGCAATTATTACCTATTTTTCAGTCAGGATATCGGATAAGCCTGCCGACAGGGAACACAATTATGGACACGGCAAATTCGAGAACTTCTCAGCATTTATCGAAACAATTCTTTTACTGATAACCTGTGCGTGGATCATTTATGAAGCTGTTCAACGGCTTTCTTCAGGCAATACCCATATTGAGGTAAATATCTGGAGTTATATTGTGGTTGTCAGTTCAATAATTATTGATATCAATCGCTCTAAAATGTTGTCAAAGGCTGCAAAAAAACATAACAGCCAG
Organism: uncultured Bacteroidota bacterium; assembly: GCA_903844815.1. GTDB lineage: Bacteria > Bacteroidota > Bacteroidia > Bacteroidales > VadinHA17 > LD21. Next base: position 2,347 of record CAIMVD010000106.1, read on the forward strand.
GCTTTGGAAGCTGACGCACTTCATTTTTCGACCGATATCTGGAGTTCAACTGTTGTGTTGTTCGGACTGATCTGTGCAAATTTCGGATTCTACTTTGCCGATTCAGTTGCAGCACTGGGAGTTGCCCTGATAGTATTATTTGTTTCCTATAAACTTGGAAGAAGGGCAATGGATGTATTGCTCGACAAGGCACCTCCGGGAATTGTTGAAAAGGTTGAACAGGTTTTGCTGACGTATCCTGATGTCAAATTCTTCCATAGCCTGAAAGTCAGAACTGCAGGTGCAGATACCTTTATCAAGTTCAATATTCACCTTGATCCTGAATCAAGCCTCCTGAATGTACACCGGTTATGCGATAATATTGAGAAGGAGTTGAATATGCTTATCCCTCGCAGTGAAATATACATACACGCTGAGCCACAGGACATAAGCCATATTACAGCAGAAGAGAATAATGATTTAATTAATGTATATTAAGTCCACTGCGAAAAGTTTATTTTGCCACCAAGCGCTAAGGTACGAAGACACACCAGGAGTAATTCATTAAAATTAAGCTTTCTGTGAACCTTCGCGTCTTCGTGTCTTCGGAGCAATTGATTTACCAGACACAAGTGGCAACGGCACCCTTATCGAGTGACAAAGCTGCTGTATTCCCATTGATTAGCAGATTGATTTTTTTTGGCGTCCCTGAATCATTCAGAACTATTACGACAATCTTTCCGTCAGGAGTTTTAAATGCCACATTAGGAAGGCCTTCAGGCATATTTGAGGCGATCCTTACCGATCCCGGCCTCACGAACTTTGCACAATGGGCAAGAATATACCATGCCGGATTTTTAGTAAAACCGTTACCATTGATAGTTACGGTACCAAGGCATTTGTCGCACCCTCCGCTGGTATGGGGATCATATGAAGGATCAGATGCCAGGTTCCACTCGAGGACATTCCTGGACCAGTTGCGGGTTGCTCCTATTACAAGCGTTTTTGTATGCCAGGCCAGATCACCGGCCAGATTTCCCGGAGCTCCTACCCACTGTTCCGTAAAATAAAGATTCTTTTCAGGAAAAGCATCATGGACGGTTGTCATGGCATTAATAGTTCCTGCATACATATGAAATGCTGCTCCATCAACATATTTTGAGGCATCCGGATCCTTGTAAATGGCCATTGGATAATCAGGCTTATCACAGTTGTGATCATAGACGATTATCTTTGCGGTTATACCTTCGCCGCTAAACACTGGGCCGAGACTACCTTTAATAAAGGCTGCCTGATCCTCAGAAGTCATATACATGCTCGGATTATTTCCCGGGTGAAGCGGCTCATTCTGAATTGTAATTGCGTCTATAACAATTCCTTCGGCCTTCATCGCCTGTATATACTTTACAAAATACCTTGCATAGGCATTATAGTACTCCGGCTTCAGACTGCCTCCCTTGAAACTTCCGTTGGTTTTCATCCAAACGGGAGCCGACCAGGGAGATCCAAGTATTTTTATTGAAGGATTTATGGCAAGAATCTCTTTGAGCACCGGAATCAGATCTTTCTTTTCCGCGTCAATTGAAAAATGCAACATGTCAGGATCCGACTCCCCGGCAGGTAAATCATCGTACGAAAATACATGATCGCTGAGGTCAGAGGCTCCGATACTTATCCTGAGATAGCTTATTCCGATATTATTGCCGTCGGTGGCAAACAACTCCTTTAGCAGGGCCAAACGCGCAGACTCATTCATACGGTGCAAAAGAGTCGCGCTTCCACCGGTAAGACAGTTTCCGAATCCGTCAATTTCCTGGTATGACTTTGCCTCATCAATTGTGATAACCGGATCTGAATTAGAAGCCGTTCCAAAATCAACAGAAGCCGCGGTCTGACGGAAGAGTATATTCTTTTCGGGGCTGGTGATCCATATACCCTTTTCGGTTATTAACTGAGGACCATCAATTTCTGATTCGTTCTCACTTATAACGGAACATTGGGTAGACACTCCACCTTCGAGCAACAGGAAAAGAAACAGAAATACTTTCATGGCATATTAATTTTTATGTAAGACAATTCCCATAATAGAAATTGCATACAATAATAACAATTATTGGTGTGCTATTTCTGTTTCCTGACTGCCAAAATAACCTCTGTGTCACTCAGTCGAACTCTGTGGCCCTCTGTGCAAGTTCTTCAAATCTGAATTGATGATCTTCTTATTGTTTTACTATCTTCTTCGTAAAAGATCCTTTATCGGTTGTTATTTCAATATAATAGACACCTCTGTTAAGACCGGAAACATCAATACTGTAATTATCCCGGAGGTTTCTTTCCGCTCTTACGAGTGACCCGTTCGGGGAATAGATCTTCAGGCTTGATATATTATCCCTGGTATTGATATTCAAAGCATTTACAACAGGATTCGGGTATAAGATTATATCCCGTGAAGCTGCCTTCATGTTCTCCGGCGCATTCAGATTTTCGAAAAGCCCTTTTGCTCCTGAGATTGTTTTGGTTGCTGCTGCAAGTGTGACAACATTCCCCGATCCGGAGGTATTGGTTCTGCCCTTAATTGTAACAGCATCAAAATAAATTATGTCGGTGGTATTTGAGCCTCCATTTTGAATCCTGAATTTTGCTGTTGAATTGAAACTGGTTGAATTCATTGTAACTGTTGCAACATAAAATCCGTTGTTTGTAACGAACCTTGTACCCGATGCTGTTGATGCAGATGTAAATGTGGCAACAGTACTCCAGGATGAACCGTTATTGCTGCTGTATCTCAGGGTAAATGATTTGCCGCTTTCCATACCCACGGCAGTAAAGTAAAACTTCACTTCGGCCTGACTGTATCCTGTAAGCAAAATTGTGGGAGAAGTTGCTGAAGTACTTGTTGATCTTATCATAACAGATCCGTTTCCCTCCCATGCATAGGTTGTATTGTTGGTCCAGGTACAGTTGGATGTATTTGAAGCAGTCCAGTTTTCAAGAGTTGATACGAAGTAATTTTCCTTAACAAGTGTTTCAGTAATGGAGCCGGAGGTAGTTACTGACAATGCATTTGAAGGAGTACTGTTTCCGGCAGCGTCTTTTGCCAAAACATATATTGAATAAGTCGTGTTTAGGGTCAAACCGCTGACTGTGTAAGTTCTGGCAGTAAGGTTTGCAGTGTTGTTCTTAACTCCGTCGACATAAACATCATATCCCATGACGCCGACATTGTCGGTTGCTGCAGTCCAGCTAAGCGCTATTGTGGTTTGTGTTTTTGAAGTCGTTGAAAGAACAGGTGCCGACGGAGCCTGGGTATCGGGAGCCGGAGCATATACGCCAACAGCGTTCCATGCCTCGGTTGTAGCAACAACCTCAGGGGTGCCTGCTCCATACAGGTCTGTGGCTGCCTGGATGGATCCAGCCCTTGCAACTGCAAAATTTGAAGAGGCAGTCAGATAGACTGTAAGATTCCTGTAAGCAATCCTTGATGCCTTATCGAGGGTTATTCCTGTAACGCTGTAATTGTACCCGTTATCATTAATGCCGGATTCGCCAATGGCAAGGACATAAAACCATTTATTCTGAACCCCGGAATTGGTATGAACTCCGCCATTATCGCTGGTACCGGCATACCAGTTTGTTCCCTTGTAAGTATCAGGGTCGCCGTATTCGTTGGGGTTCATCATATTGCGGAAAGCACCGCATCCGCTTACCCCTATATCACAGCTCATCATCCAGTCATTGGTGCCCTTAGCATAGTTCTCAATGCACTCTCCGAAAATATCGGAGAAGGATTCGTTCAACGCGCCTGACTCGTAGCTATAAGTCAGATTTGCAGAGTATTCGGTTACCCCATGGGTGATTTCGTGTCCGCATATATCAAGCGAAACAAGGGGCCGGTAACCCTGACTGACGTCGCCGTCGCCATAAGTCATTCTCGACCCGTCCCAGAAGGCATTCACATAATTGGTGGAATAGTGAACATACGATTTAATTATTGCGCCAGCACCGTTGAACGAATTCCGTCCATGAGTCGTATTATAGTAGGCCCAGGTCTTTTCAGCTCCCCAGTGGGCCTGAACGGCAGTGGCATCGCTCCAGCTATTTGGATTAGTCGATGTAATATCGGTGGCAAAGGAATAAAATATACTGTTTCTCATGTTGTAGGTCTGAACTCCTCCCCCGCTTGAAGTTTGCCGCAGTCGGTAGGTAGAACCCGTAAAGTCAGCAGTGAATGATTGTAATCCATTGAAAAGAGTAGTCCCCGATGCAGCTGCATTTGTGTTATGTATCAGGTTATTCTCCTTAATAAACACGCCTGTCTTTGCATCGATATAAACCTCAGCTCTGTATAGAGGGTCGGCTGCATAGATATCATATTTCCACGCCAGCGTCAGGGAAAGATCATCATCAGCTGCCCCGCCGATTATTACAAGCTCGCCCTTGGGTACTTTGTAATCAGGATACCCGTCCTTAATAGTGGGATCCCAGGCATAGGTCCTTGCACCCACATGATTTATAGCTGCCTGCAGGCCCTGGGAAGCAGAAATTGAAGGAGTTACGTCAAAGTTCCTGATTCCCTTGAATTCGCCGGAATAGCTTTCAACAATGTTATTCCTGGAGTGGGCTGAATAGATTGCCCCTTCTACCTTTACCTTCTTATAATACTGCTGAAACTTATCATGAGCGAAACCGATCTTATCAGTCTCCGATAAGACAGGCCTTAGTTCATCATCAGCCTGCATTTCAAGATGCTTCTTAAAAGCAGCATGGACGTTGTTGCGTGGAGTTTTTAAATTCTCTTTCTGAAAGCGGGGAAAATCCTTTGCGCGTTTTCCTTCCTGTGCATAGGAGAAAACACAAAACAAAGCAAGATTGCTGAAACCAATACCCTTTTCATTTTACAATTATATTAATGGTTTAGAAAATAAAAATCGTACACGGTCAGGCCTGAATCCTTTACAAAGAACAATGTATCTAAATTACTAAAAAAATGAAAATCAATAGGTAAAGCTCTACAAAATATTTTTTGAAGAATTACAAAATATTTTATACCTGCGGAATGCATCTTCAATCTATCCAAAGCCCGTAGGGCTGACATATCGGTAGCCGGAATGCCAATCCTTTGGGCGTTGAAATTCTAATCGGGGAGGAAACGGCGAAAAAAAAGGCCGTCCCTGAAAAATCAGAGACGGCCCTGGTGTTAAAATTTTAGGAAGGAAACCTTATTGTTTGATTATTTTCTTCCTGACAGTTCCCTTGTCAGTAATTAATTCGATAATATAAACGCCTTTATCGAGTCCTGACACATCGAAACTGTAGCTGTCAGAGATATTCCTTACAGATCTGATTAATGCTCCGCCGGAAGAATATACTCTCATGGCATTGAGTTTTTCCCTGGTCTGAATATTAAGTGTGTTTTTCACAGGGTTCGGGTATAATGTGATATCCTGGCTGGTTGACTTGATACTTTCATTATCATCCGTTTTCCCTGAAACAGCCTGTGCTCCTGCAACAGGTTTGATTGCTGCTGCCAGAGTAACCACATTTCCTGTTCCTGTGGTCCCTTTTCTTCCTTTAACCGTAAATCCATCAAAATAGATCTTATCGGTAGTGTTCTGGCCATTGTTAGTGATCCTGAATTTTGTTGTAGCTGTAAATGCTGTTGAATTCATTGTAACTGTTGCAACATAGAATCCTTTATCTGTTACGAATTTTGTTCCGGATGCTGTTGCTGCCGAGGTGAAGGTTGCTATCGTGGTATATTTTGTTCCGTTATTACTACTGTAGCCCAGGGTTATGGTTTTTTTTGCCTCCATTCCGACAGCCGTGAAGTAAAAGTTGACTACTGCCTGGGTATAGCCCGAAAGAGAGATTGTGGGTGTTGTTGCATTAGTACTTTTTGACTGAACAAGAACCGAATAGCTGCCTTCGTAAGCAAGTGATGAGTTATTAGTTCTAACAACATTGGTTGTACTGGAAGCAACCCAGTTCTCGATCGAGGTCTCGAAGTAAGAACCAAGTACCAGAGTCTCTGTTATGGGAGCGCTTGTTGTTATTGTAAGTGCATTTGAAGCAGTTTTATTACCTGCAGCATCTTTGGCGACAACATAAACCGGATATGCGGTTGATGCTGTTAGACCGGAGAGTGTATAAGTCCTTGCTGTCCCAATTACTGAACTGTTTAACACATTGTTTAAATAAATATCATAACCAGTAACCCCGACATTATCGGTCGAAGCGGTCCAGCTCAAAGCAATCGTAGTCTGTGTTTTTGATGGTGAAGAAAGAACCGGAGCCGTTGGAGCCTGGGTATCAGGTGCAGGAGCATATACACCAACTGCATTCCATGCTTC
>CAIMVD010000107.1 GCA_903844815.1 uncultured Bacteroidota bacterium
CATTTGTGGCATCCCCGTGGTAAAACGAGCTGGTATGCCAATAATAAAATTGAAATTCAAAACCGTAGGGAATTTATAGAGACCTGCAGAAGAAGCTGTAAAAAAGAACTTTAAAATGATTACTCTGTTTATTTTCAAATCGGGTGCAAGGGGAATGCAATATGGCATTGGGACCTATATCAGCGAGTTAACAGATGCTCTTCTGAAAATTGGAGACATTAAAATATTTCTTGTTAATTATAATAATGTTATCTCTAAGGAATTTATTGTTAAGCTAAATACCGAATGTTTTACAGAAATTTGCATGCCATCTCCTTCATTTCACACAACCCAAAACAACTCATACGATAGAAAGTATGCCGCAGCAGTAGTAAGATTATTATCAGGTTTTATCCCTCAAGATGGGAATGTAGTTTTTCAGATTAACTATCTTGACGACCTCCCGATTGCAATTAAACTAAAAGAAAAATATAAACACCTGGTTATAAGCATTGTTCACTTTGCTCAGTGGCAGCAGTTATTTGATGGGAACAGGAAAAAACTTGGCAGACTTAATATCGATCAGCCAACCAATAACATAGAATTCACACTATCGAGAGAAAAAGAGTTCTATAGTGTATCTGATCATATAGTTTCTGTTACCAGATACATGAAAGATTTCCTGATAAGTGAATATGGCATAAACTCTGAAAAGATTACGGTAATTCCAAACGGACTCGATTTTAGCAAGTATGAATTTATCTCAGAGGAAAATCGAAATAGTCTAAGGCACAGACTGGGATTTGGGAAGGAAGATATTATTGTGCTTTTCTCAGGAAGGTTAGACCAATGCAAAGGTATATTCTTCCTGCTCGAAGCATTTGAAGAAGCATGTAACCATAATCAAAATCTTAAGTTGGTATTATTGGGGCAGGGCAATATTCAAGAGTGCCAGAAAAAGCTGAATACTTCTTTTGGAAAAGTTACTTATACCGGATTCCTGAGCCGGGAATTGGTAACTTCATTCTACATGGCAGCTGACATCGGTATTGTACCATCGATCTACGATCATTGCCCTTATACTGTATTAGAGATGATGGCGAACAAGATCCCATTGATAGCTTCAAGGATCAATGGCCTCAATGAAATCCTTGATGACAACAAGTGCATGTTTGTTGATCCTGTTTTAAGTGATGCGGGCGATGTCTCTTTTAATATAGATGAATTATCATCTGCAATACTGACCATGACAAAGGATAAGACACTAAGGAATGAATTAGTGGAAAACTCATACGAAAATTTAATAAAGCGATTTACCTCCACCCTAATGGCTGAGGGAATGAACAATCTGTTTCATACTTTAGAAAGCAATAACGAAATGATGTTAAAATATGAAAAGAACGAGAGAAGATAATACAGTATCTGTTATTCAGAGAGCTGTAAAACATTTTAAAATTCCTGTAACTAAAAACACCTTAAAGGAGACTCTGAAATCACATTCTTACTATCCTTCATTCAAGAGCATCTGCGACACTTTTAATGATTTGAAAGTCGAAAACTACCCTTTAAAATATCAGCCTGAAGAAATGAAGGAGCTGACTGCTCCATATATAGTGCATTTCAATGGAGGAGGTGGACAGCTGGCTTTTGTATCAAAAATCCGAAAAGAAAAGGTTACTTATTACGATTCGTACAATTCAAAACAGGAGATTGATTTCCCAACGTTTACCGAAAGATGTTCTGGAGCAGTTATTCTACTTAATCCTGATGAAGAATCGGGAGAGAAAGATTACCAGAGGAAATGCCAGGATGAAATGATAAGCAGGGCGGTTTTACCGGTATCGATATTTTCGGTTTCTATTTTCATAGTGTTGTCAGTTATAAACTCGCTTGTAACAGGTAGTATATTGGTTGACACAACAAAAGCTGCTTTACTTCTGACAAAAACAGCGGGTATAACTCTTTCAGTTCTGCTCGTACTACATGAATTTGAAATTCGTCTGACGCTTACAGAGAAATTATGTCATCTGAACAAATCGACAAATTGCAATACTGTTTTGAACGATAAAGCCTCGAAGGTATTTGGCTGGTTTGGTTGGGCTGATGTTGGTTTTATTTATTTTACCGGTTGCTTACTTTTCTTGTTGCAGGGAACTGGTTCCGGTAATTACTCATTATTGGCAATCCTGTCAGCCCTTTCATTACCTTACTCGGTGTTTTCTATTTATTACCAGGGCTTTGTTCTTAGGAAATGGTGTCCTATGTGTCTGGGTGTACAATTGATATTGATAATTGAATTTATACTGTTACTGCCTCAGTTTTCTAATTTGAATTTCTTATTAAGCAGAATATCTGGTCTTATTCTGACCTTTTTTGTTACCGGCATTATATACACCCTGATCATTATGTATCTCAGGGAGAAAATGTCGAATGAGATGCACTATAATAAATATCTGGGGTTTAAGAAAAATTCTAATGTACTGGGAACACTATTATTCAATCAGAAGCATTTTGAAATTCCTGTTACAGAATCAAGCCTTGTTTTTGGAAAAAGGGACTCTTCGATAACGATAACAGCTTTTCTCAGCCTCCAGTGTTCTCACTGTGCAAGGGCATTTGAAAAGATCAAAGATATTCTTAAGTCAGAGGAAGATCTATCAATAAATATTATACTGATGACTTCAGACACAAAGATATTGAATACTTTATATCATTATAACCGGATGAAAATGGATGATGAAGCCTTATCGTTTCTGAATAAATGGTATAATATGGATTCATTTTCAAGGAGTAAAGTATCTGAATCCCTTTGCATTATTGATGCAGATGATATTTCCAAGGAGGTTGGCAACGAGAATTCTACACTTTACAAATCTTGTAATGTAATTGGGACCCCTACATTTTTTATTAATGGATACCTGTTACCCAGACAATATGAAATTGATGATATTAAATACTTTACGGAAGTTTTTTCCAGAAAAGAAATGATTGCAGTTAGAAGTAATTGACATAAATACTTAATAAATAGATGGTTAAGTTAAATATTAAACAACATCATATTAATAACCTGAAAGAGAAGGGAAGGAAGTTCTCTTTGCATGGAGCTGGGAGCATGGAGGTTGGAGAAAGAATAATTCCAGAAGAACTCCAGTTACTTTGCGCCCACCACTATGTATCTTACTGCCCAGACCTTTCTAAAACAAGAGAGGAGGAATATCGGCAAAGAGAATCGTTTTAACCGGATAAGCAGCCGAACTATATTATGAATCCGCTATTAAGACAAAATTGATTACTACTAACTTTTAATTATATTTAAAATGAAAAAGCTTAATAAATTACAGATCAACCCTGAAAAGGTGATGAAAAATGAAGAAATGATTACTATTAAAGGAGGTGTAAACTGTTACTGTTTTGATAACAACAATAATATTTGCGCTGCCGGTACCGCGGGTTCTGAGCAAGAATGTACAACCATGTGTCTTTATGCATGTAGTTATTGATTGCACTAAGCTTTAGAGGCTGAAAAATTTCAGCCTCTTTTATTATTTTTATTTGTACATTATGAAAAAAACACGACTATTACTTACTATATTTTGTCTTTTACCAACAGTTTGGAATTGTGGTAGATTAAATGGACAACAAACAACCTTTCCGTTTCATCTAGACCTTGACAACTGCAAAGTATCAATAAACCTTAAATTAAGTGATCTGATTGATAGCTGCCGGTTTATTCAGCTTGAAACAACAAGTAAATCCATATTAGATAATAACATTAATCTCCTATATATAGGCAAAAATAAGATCTTGATAGGTGATCGAAATGGAGTATATAAGTTTTCCGGAGATGGAAAATTCATTAAAAAATTAATAAACACCGGAAGAGGTCCAAATGAGATTTCTGAAGCTTGTGTATTTCACTATTATGAAGCTAAAAATCTTCTTTTAATCGAAAATCGTTTAGGATCCAAGGACAACATATTGCGTTATGATATTCAATCGGAACGATTTCTGACTCCAATAAAAAAATGTTTCCCGGTTAATTGGTCCGATTTCATAGTATACCAAGATTCATTACTGATGGGATCAATCGAGATAGGTGGCTATCTTCCACAGGATCCTATTCCAAATCCTTATGCACTGTTCATCCAGAATTTTAAAGGCGAATTTATCTCAGGCATAAAAAGTACTAAAAGGCTGGTTCATGAAAACTATAAAGAACTTTTCCAAAGAATGTCAATACATACAGGTGACAAGAATGTTTATCTAAAAAACTCTCATGACGATACAATATTCTACTTCAATAATAATAAAGTATCACCTTATATCATCCCTTTCTTTAAGAATGGTTCCGATATACCCAAAATGATTCCTGATGTCGGAACAAAACATGTGCGGTTGGAAAAATATGCAAATAAAAGCTTTATGATTTTTAATTTATCTGAATTTGGCGGATGGAAAAATGAGAATGGATTTAGCAGAGCTGCATATAATTACAATTTTTACTTGCTTAATAAATCTAATGGAAAATACGGCCAGATCAGGTCCTACACTGATGATTTGCTAGGGAAAGTAACAGACATAGACAAATCAATGAAAAATATCCCAGGAGTGATAAATTCATTGCCAAATGGGAAATTATATGTTTTATATTTTCCTCACGAATTAAGCAAATCGATCAATCTAAAAAGCAGTGCATTTCCTGAAAAACTTTATTCTGAATTCAGTCTGATCAAAAAAAATATAATTGAAACGGACAATCCTATTCTCCTTTTAGGAGTGCCAAAGACACCCTTAATAATACTAAAATAGGTGATGAAATAATGTTATTATGACACTCGTTTCTCAAAAGAACAAAGATTTTCACTTTGGCTGATCCATTGTGTTCCTCCACCTCTCAGTGCCTTTTAATAAAGCTCCGAGTTTAGGCACTTACCTGGACCTTTCTTTCCCACGAAAGGGGTTGTAATTATTAGAAGATATTGCTTTTCCGAAACAAAGGTTTGGGCTTGTGAAATCATAGATCAGGAAATATTTATTTTTTTATAACTAATATATACAAAAATGAAAAGACTCAATAAATTACAGATAAATGCTAAAAAATTAATGAAGAATGAAGGTCTAATAACTCATCGTGGAGGTTATCTTGGGGCATGTTCTACCTGTACAAGTTAAGTATGGATTTCAATAATTTGGTACCAAAATACTCTGCGAAAAAGGGAGCCTTAATTAAGCTGGCTGCAAGTCTGAATAATGCAGACTATGCAATAATTATATTGATAAGATTGAAAATGTAATCATGGCAGTATTTCCCTTTTTCAAACAATTAGACTTTATGGACTGTGGCCCATCATGCCTTCGTATGGTGGCAAAATACTATGGGAAAAATTACACTTTGCAGGCTCTTCGGGCAAGAGCTTTCATTACCAAATCCGGGGTCTCAATGCTTGGCATTAGTGATGCTGCCGAAAGTATAGGCTTTCGTACACGTGGTTACCGGCTCACATGGGAGCAACTCCGCGATGAGGTACCGCTACCCTGTATTGTGCACTGGAACCAGAGGCACTTTGTGGTGGTTTACGAAATCAGGAAGAAGGCAAGGGGCTTGGGGCTGGGAGCATGGGGCAAGAATAAAGACAAAAGACATCCCGATAGCTATCGGGAGGAAAAAGACAAAAGTAGACCAGATACTGACCCTCAAGACGGGCATGACTTGCAAGACCTGCAAGACCTGCAAGACTCAAGATTTATTGTTCATGTGGCAGATCCGGCTTCAGGATTACTTAAATACTCTGAATCGGAGTTTAAAAAATCCTGGTACAGCACAAAAAGTGAAGGTGTACAGGAGGGTACTGCTTTGCTTCTCGAACCTACTCCCGATTTCTATAAACAGGAAGGTGAGGAAAAAGGAAAACTTAAATTCCTTTATCTGCTCAATTACATTAGGCCCTACCAAAAATATATCCTGCAGCTTATGCTGGGGATGCTTACCGCAAGTATTATAAGCTTAATATTTCCATTCCTTACCCAGTCTCTGGTAGATACAGGCATTGGCAACAGCAATATGGCTTTTGTAGTTATGGTACTGGTAGCGCAATTGATCCTCAGCCTTAGCCAGACTGCCAACGGGCTCTTAAGGAACTGGATAAGTTTACATGTTACAAGCAGGGTAAGCATTTCACTGATTTCCGACTTTCTGATTAAGTTGATGAAGCTCCCGATCTCTTTTTTCGACGTCAAGCTTATCGGAGATATTATGCAACGCATCGGCGACCATAACAGGATAAAAACTTTCCTCACGGACTCACTCATCAGTATCATTTTTGCAGTTATTACTCTGGTAATGTACACCATAATAATGGCTTCTTATAACTTAGGTATCCTGGGGATATTTCTACTCGGCAGTGCAATATATATCGTTTGGGTTGTACTCTTTCTAAAACGCCGTCGTGAACTTGATTATAAAAGATTTCAGCAGAGCGCCGCAAATCAGAGTAATATTGTTCAGCTTGTTACCGGTATGCAGGAAATAAAACTCAACGGCTGCGAAAAACAAAAACGTTGGGAATGGGAAAGGATCCAGATAAAACTATTTAAGGTGAGTCTCAAAAGCATGATGTTGAACCAGAACCAGCAGCTTGGGGCAGCTCTTATCAACCAGTCTAAAGATATTTTAATCTCATTTCTCTCTGCAAGAGCAGTCATTACAGGCGAAATGACACTTGGTATGATGATGGCCGTACAATATATTATAGGTCAGTTAAATGCACCGATTCAGCAATTTATTGGTTTTACCCAGGCAGCGCAGGATGCCAGAATAAGCCTCGAACGTCTTGGTGAGATCCACAACAGGGAAGACGAGGAGAAGCCAGAAGATGATAATATAAGAGAAATACCACAGGATAAGGATATAGAAATAAGGAATCTCCTGTTCCAATACGAAGGACCTCATTCCGAAAAGGTTCTTAATAATGTAAATCTGGTCATCCCTGCAAAAAAAATCACAGCAATAGTAGGTACAAGTGGCAGCGGAAAATCTACACTGATAAAACTGTTACTTGGGTTCTATAATCCTGTAAAAGGAGATATTCTTCTCGGAGGAATCGCGCTTTCAAGGTTCCGTCAGTCGGAGTGGCGCAAACACTGCGGAGTTGTTATGCAGGAAGGATTTATCTTTTCTGATACAATTGCCGGAAACATAGGTCTTATTGATGAAACCCCCGACAAAATGAAGATAGACAGGGCAACTGAAACAGCAAACATAAAGGATTTTGTTGAAGGCCTTCCACTGGGCTACAATACTAAGATAGGTAATGACGGCCATGGTTTGAGCACCGGCCAGAAACAGAGGATACTGATAGCAAGGGCAGTATATAAAGAACCCGATTTTATCTTTTTAGATGAAGCAACTAATGCGCTTGATGCCAGTAATGAAAAGACAATTATGGAAAATCTTGGTAACTTTTTCAAAGGAAAAACAGTTGTTGTTGTTGCCCACCGGTTAAGTACTGTCAAAAATGCAGACCAGATAGTTGTGCTCGAAAAAGGAGAAATAGCTGAAATAGGAACTCATAAGGAACTAGTTGGGAAGAAGGGGGCGTATTTTAATCTGGTGAAGGATCAGCTGGAACTGGGAGGATAAAACTAAAAAGTCTTGCAGGTCTTGCAGGTCGACTAAATATATGACTTGCACGACTTGCACGACTTGCACTACTTGAATGACTTGCACGACTTGCACGACTTGCAAAACATTACTTAAAATATGGCTGAATTAAACAAACAGGAAATCCAAAGCCCCGAACTGCAGGAAGTAATGTCCGAAATTCCGGGAAGCTTCCTTAAATGGGGATTATTTGTCTTTTTTGGGATTATTCTCATTTTGGTAATTGGAAGTTACTTTATCAAAAACCCGGAGGTTGTGACTGTTCCTGTTGTTATTACCACCCGGAATCCCCCGGTGATCCTTGTGGCAAAAACAGGTGGTGAGATTGAAAAACTGTTTGTATCGGAAGGCTCATCTGTTGAAAAAAACGAAGCAGTTGCATTAATAGGGAGCACCTGCAATTATGAAGATGTGAAGTTATTGGGTTCTTTTCTTGCAGATTTCGATGAAAGTACTGTATGGACCACAGTTATTAAAATTAAACAACCACCATCAGATCTTTTCCTTGGTGAACTCCAGGCAAGCTTTACAACTTTTCAAAAGGTTTGGAAACAGATGAAGGATTATCTTGAACAGGGCTATATTCCTGCTAAACTTTCACTTCTTGAAAAGCAATTATTAATTAAGTCAGGTTATAACTCTGAACTTATTAAACAGGAAAAGTTTCTTGTTGAAGATCTTAATTTGGCGAAGATCAGTTTTAATCGCGATTCAACACTTTTTCATAAAGACAGTTATTCACTCTCAGCAAAAGAGTTTGACAGATCGAGACAGACATATATTCAAAAGCTTTACTCCTTCAGTGTTTTCAGCGCCTCTCTTAAAAATAATGAATCGGACTTCCTTAGAATGAAAGAGTCGAAACTTGATCTCCAGGTTCAGTACGAAAAGGAAGTTAAACAGTATATTATGAGCATGGAAGAGTCACTTCAGTTATTACGCTCGGCTATTTCACAGTGGGAGGAGAGATATGTTATTGTAAGTCCTGTTGCTGGCAAAGTTACTCTAACAAGCTTCAGGAGTGAAAATCAGGTAATCCGGGCGGGTGAAACACTTGCAACAGTTATTCCCGATACTCCAACTGTTATTGTAGCACGGGCTTTAATACCCATTTCAGGCTTTGGAAAGATAGAAACAGGACAGATGGTTAATATAAAGCTATCAGGATTTCCTTACATGCAATTCGGAGTTCTTAAAGGAAAAGTTTTCTCAGTTTCGCAAGTGCCCGGAGAAGGAGGTTTTAGAGCCGATATTGAGCTTACAGAAGGAATGACATCAACTTATAGGGAAAAGATAAAGTTTATCCATCAGATGGATGGAACTGCAGATATTATCACAAATGATGCCCGACTCATTAACAGGTTTCTAAGTCCAGTGAGAAGTGCTATAAAGAATTAAATTATGAACATGTTTATTCATAAAATATTGAAAGAGAAGGGCAGAAAGCTTAATCCAGTGCTCCACACCTGCTTTCTGCCCGGACCTTTCTCCGAAAAGAAAGGGGGTGTAATTATGCGAAGATAGTACTTTCCCGAAACTAAGGTTCCGGTCTGTGAAATGATATACCAGAGATATATTATTAACTATTTAAAACTTAACATGTAATAAAATGAAAAAACTTAATAAATTACAGATCAATTCTGATAAGCTAATGAAAAATGAAGAACTAATCACGCTTAAAGGTGGTTATGACGGTACATGTCTCTGTATGTGTATTCCTGGAGGAACGCTAGTATCTGAGAGTGGAGATTGCGGTCCGGATTGTTATTATGCTTATGGAACTACTGCAGGATATTGCATGTAATAATTTAGGATTAAATCCGATCCTTATTCAATCTATTAGAGGCTGTCATATGAAATTGGCAGCCTCATTCCTGATTAGCATTGAAATATATGAAAATAAATAGATTAGACAATTTTTAAAAGCTTAAATTTCTATATGAAAATAAGATTTATTGCTCTTTTTATATCTTTATTATTATTCCTCGCTTCGTGCAAAAATTCTGAGAATAGTGCCCCTGATTTAATATATCAGGTGAATCTGGAAAGAGATATAAGTAATATCTCATCAATCCCATTAAGCTATTTAGGCAACAAGTTGGAATATATACCTCTTGAAACTGATTCAAAATGCCTCATACGACAAATATCTAATATATCTATTACCGATTCATTTTTATTTGTTAGTGATTACAACCGACTTTTACTCTTTGACAGGGATGGGAAGTTTATAAGACAGATTGGATCGCCTGGAAGAGGACCAGGGGAATATTCTAAAGTTCGTGATTTTGAAATTGACTTGGATAATAAAGAAGTTTATGTTCTTGAGGGCCGAAAAGTACTTGTTTATGATTTTAACGGACGATTTATGAGAGATTTCGTATTAGGATTTCCCAGCAATGAGTTTGTCATAAATGAAAACAACGAATTAGTTTTTCAGCCTATTAACTTTGCTCAGGCAACTGATGAACAGGAATATAGCTGGTATTTTATGAGTAAAAATGGAAAGAATAAATCAAAGATTCCAAAAATATTGAAGAGAATCAATGGAGGAATTGCAGTACAAACCTCACCTCTTTATATGTATAATGGTATTTTACATTTTATGGAATTTGGGGTTGACACACTGTATAGTTATGAAAACCATGAGAAAAAACCTTATGCTATCTTTAATCCAGGTATTTTAAAATTTCCCCCGGATCCTATACTGGATGAGGTCGTAAAATCAAATGGAAAGATTTGGATTGATAACATTATGGAAACCAATAAATTCCTATTTGTAAAGATCTATAATAACGTAATCCCTTTAACATCTAAGCGTTGTGTCTTCGACAAATCAACTTCCAGATTCGCAATTCTAAATGATAATGGGTTTACCAACGATCTAGATGATGGTATATCATTTTGGCCTCAATATATTTCAGATAAAAATGTTATGATAGATTTTGCAGATGCTTTTGAACTGATTAAACATCTTAAGAATAAGAATCAGCTAGATGGTAAGACCCAATCAGATCAATTACAAAGTATTTTAAGAAACCTTACTGAAACATCAAATCCTGTTATATTAATTTTAAAACCATAATAACTGAAAGGTTAAGAAAAAGGGACCTCCATGATCAGCTCTTTGCCCGCTCAATAGTCCCAACATATCTTTAATCAACAGAATACAACGAATCTTTTAGTCAAAAAATATTTTTAATAAGAATAAATATCTAAATTTATGATAATCTAACATAAACTTCTTTATAAGTCACTTCAACGATGAAAGCCAATCCAAAGATATTCCTGATCCTGATAACAGTTCTCTTGTTCTCCTGCAAACCAAAAAAAACTGATAACCTTGAAGAGATGGCCCGCCGTTCTTCACGTCCCGAAGCGGTGCTGGTGAAAACAGTTATGCTTGAGCCATCAACTTTCTACCATGAGCTAATCAGTAATGGCAAAGCATATTCATCTCAAAAAGCTGTTGTGCCTTTTAAGGTGAATGGAATAATTAAAGAGCTGCTTGTGCAGAATGGACAGAAAGTCAAAGCCGGTGAGTTGCTTGCTGTTATTGAGGATTTTGATTATAAGACAAAACTTATCCAGGCAAAACAGGGTCTCGAAAAAGCTGAGATTAACTTCAAAGATGACCTCCTGAGCAACTTCACAACTATGGATACTACAAACCTGTCAGCACCCAAAATTAAGATCTCTCGGATCCGCAGCGGACTAAATGACGCTATTACCGCATTGACTATTGCCGAATACAATTACAATAATACCCGCATCTATGCCCCTCTTAATGGTGTTGTTGCCAACCTCGAAGCAAAACAATGGAACCCTTCCCAGAACTATAAAGACCTGTGCACCATTATTTTCGACGAGGTTATGGAGGTTGAGTTCCCGGTGATCGAATCGGAATACAGCTTTATTAATAAAGGTATGCCGGTAGGTATTGTTCCTTTTATAAATGACAGTACTCTCATCTCAGGGAAGATCACCCAGATTAACCCTCAGGTCGATGAAAACGGTATGGTACTGGTAAAAGCTGAATTCCGGAACAGCGGACGTCTTATTGACGGGATGAATGTAAAAGTGGTTATCAGAAAACCTGTTCCGGACTGCCTTGTTGTACCTAAGGAGGCTCTCGTAATCCGCCAGGGAAAAGATGTGATCTTTGTCCGGCAGGATTCACTTGCAATATGGAAATATGTCACCGTTGAATCTGAGAACAGTACAAGTCTTTCATGTCGAAGGCAGATGCAATGTCCCTGCATAACTTATTTAAAGTCAGTCTAAATTATGGGGGGGGGGGGGGTAAAAATTTTGTTTAACCGAAATCAAATTATAAATATTTATTTATAGATTTGAGATAGACAATGGGGGCAAAGTCAGGAATTTTTGTGTTGTGCCGAAAATCATGCTTTAGGACAATTTTCATTGTTGAGATGACAGTTTTCATTTATTGGAAAGATAATAAAGGATCGGTCATTTTTCTGGAGGATTTACCAGGAGTTCTATCATCCCTTGATTCCCTTTGTGGCTGAAAACAAAATGGTTGCCAATGCCCGAACGAGTACCGAAAATAGGCTTCTATTATAATATTTCAGAGTTTTTTGGCAAGTTATTGATCATAATTCCCCTTGATCGGATTATTTTGTTTTAAGCAGACAGTGTATTTGTCAAAGAGATTCTTTTTGTCGGCTAATGGGAATAGAAATGCAGTGTGGATTTCAGAAAAGATGCCTTTTATAATGCCCCTGAGACCTGCGACAGTGCTCTTTCCATGCTTAATGACATAACGCTGAGGCATATTGCCAGCGAATAACTGTAACTGAACCAACTTTAATAGTATTAAAAACAATACATTGAAAATGGATATACTTCAAACAAGAGCAAAGACAAGACAAGAGATGGCAACAGAATTTGGTATAGATCGAAAAACTTTCAATAAATGGATTAAGCTTGCTGGGTTAAAAATTCCTACAGGACTAATTAAACCAAAAGATATCAATAAAATTTATAAAGCTTTCGGTTTCCCCAAATTTCCCAAAAATTCATCATAAATGGTAATTTATGTTCACATGAAATCATTAATAGTTACTTAAAATTGAAGTACATAACTCCAAATATATTTATTATGAGAAAGAAATTGTTTAAAGGATTTGTGACTATTGTAGTAGTTACTGTATTGAGCATTAATTTAAATTTTGCAAATGCTGATCAGGGTAAGGAAACCGAAGGTACACAAAATTCAGGTTTGAGTGTAGAGGTAGCTGACCCTTGTAATGGTTCTTTGTGTTGGCAATGGTGTTCCCTTGCATTTATGCATTTTTGTCAATTAAAATGCATGGACAATACCCTTATCTGTCCTCAAATGACTTGGCCAGAATAATTTCTTTGTTTGCTTAATGCACTCCAATCGAATTATTCAATTTTAAAAGACAATTCCTGATGAAGGGGCTGCAAGTTTATCAGCCTCTTCTTTTCATTAGTGTATTACAAAATTTAAATTCAGATTTTATGAAAACAAAACATTCTATATCCTATATCCTACTATTTTGTATTCAACTATTCAATTCATGTTCTCCCAAGGCAGGTAATGATTTTACAGAGAGCTCATTCATTGATACATACAAGCTTTCCGACGGAAAGATATATAAAAATGATCAATTGACACTTGGAGTACCTATTTTACTTAAGTTTCATCCTGACTCATTTTTAATATTCTCAGATAGAATCGCCAAACTTATCAAAATCGTTGATTTAAAAAGTAATAGGACACAAGATATAATAATGCAGGGTAAAGGTCCTGGGGAATTGTTAAGTGTAATGGGAATAGAAATCATATCGAATGAAGTGTATGTCTTTTGCCCGGTATCGAATAAGGTAATTAAACTAATTGAGGATGAGAATCGCGTATTTCATATAGCTAATGAAATACGGCTGAAAGAAAGAACTACCAGCTTTTTTCCCTTAACACGGGATCTTTTCGTATGTTTAAGTCAAATAGGGGATGATAAACGGTTAACATTTTTAGATGAAAGAGGTGAGATAATAAAAAAAGTAGGGGACTATCCTCCATTAATAAATAATAAAGTGACCAAAGGAGATAATAATATTTTCCAATCCCGTATTGTAGGAAGCCCGGATGGGAAAAAAATTCTCTTAGCATGTACCAGTACTGATGTGCTGGAAATATATGATCGCGATGAGGGACTCCTCAGTCGTTTCCAAGGTCCCCTCAATCTCAAACTTACCGCTGAAAAAAGACAGGTTGCAGGACAGGAAATGATGCACATAGAACCAGTATTTTCAACTTATTGTTTGCTATCAGCCAATGAAAGAGAATTCTGGGCTGCTTATGTGGGTTATAAGTTCGAAAAGGGGAAATCCTCGACTCTGAATGGCACATCACCAAAACAAATCTTCTGTTTTAACTGGGAAGGTAATCCTTTAAGAAAAATTTATTTTGATTTTGTATTTCAGGGTTTCGATATTGATTGGGAAAATAAGGTTCTTTACACTATCGGAATCATAAATAATCGTTCTGAAATAATATCGTATAAACTAACAGAGATCTTAAAATGATAAAAATAAGGATACTAACATTGTTTATTTTTTTTCTTTGTGGTTGCAAAACGCATATAGATTCAACTGAATTATATCTTCCGGAAGATATGAAGGTTAGTGTTTTAAGTCAAGCAAATTTTCAAAAAATACTAATATATTATCATTCTGGAGATTGTTCATTTTGTTATGGCATCCTTGCTTTAATTTCTAAAGAGTATCCAAACACCTGCATTGTTAGTGTAAGCAATTTGCCTGATACAAAATTGATAGATTTTTATCTTAATGAAATCAATTTTCAAGGCATTTCTTTAGTAGACTCATCTGCAATTTTCTTAAAAAGCAATAAAAAACTATTAGATTCTTATAATCTCTTTCTTGTTGACCGGAAATTTACCATAATAGCTGAAGGAATTGGTTTGGATCAGAGAACTAAAAAGGAAATAGAGACCCAATTGTATCGATAATATTGGTTAAATTATTATTATTAACAATTGAGTTAATTGCATATGCTACCGCAGTGTCAAATTCTTCACTGATATTCACCAAAGTGTCATTTACTTTTTTACCCTATGCATGGCAACCTGTGAAAACAGCAATTATGCCAATACCATCGGGTTTACCATGCTATACCACACAGTACATTCGCAACCTGTTTCTAATCTTATGAATTCTATTCCACAGAATGAAATTAAATGCTATATTAAAACCTTAATTAAACATTTGTTTCTGGCAATTTTGATATATTTAAAATGATGAAAAGCATATAATTTTAAGCTCTTGCCCTTATGAAACAAAAATATCCCCTTGCCCTGCTCTTGTTTTCAATAACCTTTTTTTCCTGCAAACCCAAACCTGCCGAAAACCTCGAAGAGATGGCCCGCCTGGCAGCCCGCCCCGAAGCTGTGCTTGTAAAAACTGTAAAGCTTGAGAAATCAACATTCTACCACGAACTGATCAGCAACGGTAAAGTTACATTTTCCGAAAAAGCTGTTGTTCCGTTTAAGATAAACGGTATAATCCGCGAGTTAAAGATACAGAACGGACAAAAAGTAAAGGCAGGCGACCTTATGGCTGTTATCGACGACTTCGACTATAAAACTCAACTTACAAGGGCAAAACAGGGTCTCGAAAAAGCTGAGATCAACTTCAAAGACGATCTGCTGAGCAATTTCACAACTTCGATACTACAAATCTTTCTCCGGCAAAAATTAAGATCTCACGTATCCGCAGCGGACTTAAAGATGCTCTAACCGCTCTTGAAATTGCCGAGTACAATTATAATAACACAAGGGTATTTTCACCCATCAGCGGTGTTGTTGCAAACCTCGAGGCGAAACAGTGGAACCCGAGCCAGAACTACAAAAACCTCTGCTCTGTATTCTTCGACGAAACAATGGAGGTTCAGTTCAGTGTTATTTAACTGGAATACAGTTTTTTGTCGCAACAAGCCTTCTGGAAATGTTCTGTTCACAATTGAAAATAATCGGATAAATTTTAAAACAAATAATAATCTTGTTATTTAGATTTAATATAAATTATAAGTATGAAGAATATTTCCAGCAAATAAGGGTAACAAAAAAGGTCAATTTCTGATTAACCAACAAAAAAGAGTTTTGATCATTTGACATCAAATCAAATTAACTTAAAAACTTTTAACTGTATTTATTTTCAAATTTAATTCTGAAGAAAAATGAAAAAAATGTATGCCTTCAATCTGCTATTTAGCTTTTTATTTGTAACATCAAGTAATCTTTACTCCACTGTTCCCGTTGCAGACAGATGCAATGATAATGGAACGGCAGTTTGCTGGAAAGATGGTTACTGTCATCCACCCTTAACTGGTTTTCCATGTGTAACAGTTAGACCTGATTATGGAACAGGAGAAACTTGTAGCGTTTATTACAACTGTTGATTGTCATTTACTTCAAATTTAAAGACTTCCTTTTCCTTGTTTAAGTTATTATTGATTTCAGAAATGATAAAGAATTCTTATAAACTACTGTCTGCTTTTCTTTGCATTATTGTATTGACATCTTGTGGAAAATCAGAAAAACTGCTAAATAACAAATTCAGGGATGGTGTAATTACTGGCTATAAGGTAAAGGAAGTCAATATTAAAATCGATAGTGTTTCATTCTCGTTTGAGTATTACAAGTTTTTTGACCAAATAGAATTTAATAAAGAAATTTATTTTTTTGGATATAACCCTAAAACTCATTCACTTGATGTATTTAATATTACAGGAAGAAGAATCAGCCGGCATATCAAGTTAGATACTCAGGGACCTGAATGTATAAACGAAATAATGGGTTTAAATGTAATTTCTCCGGATAGCATTCTTATAGCTGACAACTTAAAATTTGCTTTTGTCAATAGCAATGGTAAGATATTCTGGAAACTACTTCGAAATACTCCTGAGATCTTCAGAGGAGTACCCTTAGCCTATTTAAACTCAAGGGATAGTTTTGAGCCAGGATTTGATAAGATTAGAAAAAGCTTAATTCTATATTATAACCCCGTGGATATTACTTCTGTTTTTAAACTTCCAATACTCATTGAAATAGGAATTGATCCGTTGAAAACAGAATTATTACCTTTTTATCTCCCTTTGTCTTTAAAATCAGATTTAACTTACAACCCACTGTACCGTGGTCCCAGAGCCTGTTTCCAAAATGATAAAGTAGTACTAAATTTTGCTCCGGAATCTAATATATATGTATACAATCTTATAACGAAGAAGGTGACTTCTTACGGTGGTCAAAGTAAATTTACCTCCAACCGCATTAAGCCGATGAAAAAAGGAACAAATCCTGTTGATTATATACTTACTTCACTCTGTTTTTTCAAAATAACCTATGACCCATATTATAAAATTTATTACAGGACGCATTGGGGCGAGATGAATTTGAAAAAAACCGAATTTGAGTTTAATACGTATTATGAGAAACCGGTGTACATTTCTCTGTTTGATGAATCCTTCAATTACCTTTACGAAACAAGATTAAACATTGAATCAGGCATTATTCCAGAATTACTAATTCCTGCATCAGATGGGCTTCTTGTATTCCCCTTCAAACAGAATGTCAATTCCATTGAGAAAGGTATAGTTAAAGGTTACTTAATTTGTTTCGAATAATTGTGGAATATGAATTGCAAAAGACTTTTTCTGATCTCTTTTCTTGCTCTCGTGCTGCTATTTCAAAATGGATGCAGAACAAGAAATGAGTTTTATCGGCAGCAGGAATTATTTCATTTCTTATATATAAATGACGTAAAGGATGTTTCAAAGAAAACTATAGTTATGGTACTAGTTGGATCAAGTTGTGGAACTTGTATTGAATCCACAAAAGATGTTTTGAATGAGATAAAGCCGGATCAGTTTGAAAACATCGCCATAGTAATGGGAGATGAACTGGCAATTAGTGAATATTCACCCTTCATTTCAAAGAATATTGAAAGGATTAATTCAAATACTGATTCGCTGACTTATAGAGGATTGCTATTTCCAACTGATATTATTTTATTTATTGACCCACCCGGGAAAATAAAAAAATGGTTTGAGATTAATTACCTTACAAAGCAAAAAATAATAAATGAAATCTCCAGTTTTAATAATTGGTAGTACAACACTAGTTGTAATGACTAAACATTTGTATTGCAGGATAGTTTTCGATTCCGTATCCAAATTTATCCAGTGATTTTTTCTTTTTAAAATATGCAGGGATATCGCAGTATTCATTAATTTTAAGGATTGAACACCTATCCACTGTTTAATACGTTATTCACTTACTGTCAATGGGTAAAAACGGTTGGTTCCAGAATATTTATATATTATATCGACTTATTTCAATCCGCATCAAAGTCCCTGAACTTATGAAACAAAAATTCCCCCTTGCCCTGGTCTTGCTTTTGGTTATTCCTTTTTCCTGCAAACCCAAAAAATCTGAAAACCTCGAGGAGATGGCCCGTCTGGCAGCCCGTCCCGAAGCAGTGCTTGTTAAAACTGTAAAGCTTGAGAAATCAACATTCTACCACGAACTGATAAGCAACGGTAAAGTTTCATCTTCAGAAAAAGCTGTTGTTCCGTTTAAGATTAACGGAATTATCAAAGAGTTAAGGATTCAAAACGGACAAAAGGTAAAGGCAGGTGAACTGATGGCTGTTATCGACGACTTTGACTATAACACTCAACTTACACGCGCAAAACAGGGTCTCGAAAAAGCGGAGATCAACTTCCGCGACGACCTGCTTAGTAATTTTACTACTTCTGATACCTCCAGGCTTCCCGCCGCCAAAATAAAAATCTCCCGTATCCGAAGCGGACTTAACGATGCTATAACCGCTCTTGAAATTGCCGAGTACAATTACAATAACACAAGGGTATTTTCACCCATCAGCGGGGTTGTAGCAAACCTCGAGGCGAAACAATGGAACCCGAGCCAGAACTACAAAAACCTCTGCTCTGTATTCTTCGTCGAAACAATGGAGGTTCAGTTCAGTGTTATTGAATCGGAATACAGTTTTCTGTCACGGAACATGCCGGTAGGAATAATCCCTTTCACCGACGACAGCATTCAGATAAAAGGTAATATATCAAATATAAATCCGCAAGTAGACGATACTGGTATGATAAAGGTTACTGCCACCCTTCATAATAACGGCCGTCTTATCGATGGCATGAACGTAAAGGTTGTTATCCGTAAGCCTGTACCCGACCGGTTGGTTGTCCCCAAAGAAGCCCTCGTAATTCGGCAGGGCAAGGATGTGATCTTCATCAGGCAGGATTCGCTGGCAATCTGGAAATATGTCACCGTAGATTCTGAGAACAGTACAAGCATCTCAATCAAAGAGGGGCTCGAAGCCGGCGACCTTGTAATTACAGGGGGCAATGTAAACCTCGCCCACGAAACAATAGTCCGCGAACAGTAATGAAGAACGAACAGGAGCATAGTTCATTCTTGTCAACCTTCACAGTCAACATCCTATTTGTGATGCTGATAATTGTGGGTGCGGCTATGATACCGCTTCTATCGCTGCAGCTGAATCCCACGCGTTACCTCCCTTCCCTTACTGTAAACTGGATCTGGCCCGAGGCTCCTGTGAGGGTTGTGGAACAGGAGGTCACAACAGTACTCGAGGGTATCTTTTCCACAGTTACAGGGGTGAAAAATATCTCATCAACAACGAATAATGAATCGGGACGGATAAATATAGAATTCGACAAGAATGCCGATCTTAGGGCAAAGCGTTTCGAGATTGCAGCACTGATAAGAGAATCGCGGAATAAACTTCCTGAAGGCGTTTCATACCCCCAGATAAGTATCAACATGCCCTCGAACCAGACCGGATCAACAATTCTAAGCTTCCAGGTCAATGGCAATGCAAGCCTTTCGTATATCTATACCCTTGCCGAAGAACATATTAAACCACGAATATCGCTTATTGAGGGTGTCTACAGTGTTGCGATCTACGGCGCCACACCTCAGGAGTGGGAGATAACCTACGACCAGCAGAAGCTGTCATCGGCTGGTCTGAACTCTTCTTCAATAGCCTCTTCAATAAATTCATACCTTCTTGAACGCGAACTTGGAGGTGCTTCCGAAACAGCTTCCTCCGGTTCTGTAAAAAGAACCTACCTGACGCTAACCGGTCATACTTCGGCTGATTTCCGCTGGGAAGATATACCTGTCGGCAAGGTATCGGGAAGGATTATTCATCTTACCGATATTGCAACTATAAAGCTGAAGGAGCAGAGGGCGAGAAGCTACTACCGCATTAACGGACTGAATACAGTCAACCTGACAGTAAGCGCAGGGAAGAACGTGAACACAATAAAAGTTGCCGATGCTGTAAAGAAAGAGATTGAGATAATAAAAAAGGAGCTGCCGGGTGGCTATTCAATACGGACTTCGCTCGACAATACAACTTTCATAAAAGAGGAGATCACGAAAAATATTTACAGGGCGGTTCTTTCGGTAATACTCCTTCTGATCTTCATACTGCTTATAAGCCGTGAGTTAAAATATCTCCTTATCATAACAATCAGCCTCATTGCCAATATCTTCATTGCCTTCATCTTCTACTATTTCTTCAAACTGGAGATTCACCTCTATTCGCTTGCAGGAATTACTGTATCGTTTGGTCTCATAATAAATAATACAATCGTTATGACCGACCATTTGCGTTATCATAAAAACAAAAAAGTCGGATTATCGCTTCTGGCAGCAACACTCACAACAATCGGAGCACTGGTCGTTATCTTCTTCCTCGATGAGACATCGAAGGTCACACTGTCCGACTTTGCCGCCGTAGTTATAATTAACCTTTGTGTATCGCTGCTTGTTGCGCTGGTGTTCATCCCGGCGCTTCTCACCAAAATAAGGCTTAAGCCTAAGTTTAATGCGGTTATTATCAAAAGGAAAAGGAGGATAGTAAGGTTTTCGTCCTTTTACCTTAGGGTTACCAACTTCATTATCCGTTTTCGGGTTGCGTTTATTATTCTCGCAGTTCTCATATTTGGCCTGCCTGTATTCTATCTGCCCGATACCCTTCCTAAGGAACGAAGAAGTGAATCCAAACCGGAAGATCTTACTTCCTTTCAGAAGTTCTACAATAAGACACTGGGGAATGCAGAATATGTCCAGAGTGTAAAACCTGTTATAAATAAGTTGCTCGGTGGAAGTTTCAGACTGTTCAACGAAAAGGTCAAAAGCAGCAGTTTCTATTACTATGGCGGATCGGATGAGGTTCAGCGAACAAGGCTAACGGTTAACATTGGTCTGAGCGAGGAGGGTCTCACAATTGAGGATCTCAATACTACCTGCATGGGTCTTGAAAATATGCTTGCCCGTTATTCTGAAATTGAGATGTTTACTACAAGCATCTACAGCGCCGAAGAGGCTACTGTTTCAATAAGCTTTAAGCCGGAATTCGATTATTCAATTTTCCCTTTCATGCTAAAAGTGAGGATTGAAGATTATATGAATGGCATTGGGAGCTATCATGCCACGGTATATGGTGTGGGCAAAGCCTTCAGCAACCAGGTTTACAGCGATTATATCCAGGGTTCATATTCAATTGTAATGACAGGTTATAACTATGATGAGCTCTCATCATACGCCGAAGCGCTTAAAGACCGGCTGATTGTGAGCGGGAAGCAGAGGATTAAGGAGGTCTTCATTCTTGGCGGCGGCACTTCGGGTTATCTTTTCGGGGGTAACAGGAAGAGTTACAGGAACCGTCTTGAGATGGATAAGTATTACCTTACCGAAAACAATTCCGACATTGCCCTGGCCTTTTCGCAGGCCGGTAAATATTCGCGAAGCTCCTCACTCTCGGGTAATGTGTATGTTAACGGCAATCTGGCGCCATTGTCGGTACGGGCGTTGCAGGCTGAAGAATATGACTACTGGAGTCTTATAAATGCACCCCTTGAAACACATTCCGGGTCGTTTGTAAGGATGAAGGATTTCTCTTCTGTTTCACGCGAGATAACAAACAGTACGATAGGTCGCGAGGACCAACAGTATATTCTGACAGTTATGTTTGACTTCATAGGAAACTACGAGCTTGGCAGGCTGATACTCGAGAGGAATGTTGATGAAACAAACTCCCTGCTTCCTCTTGGCTATTCGGCAAAAATATCGGGTTACTCATATTCCTGGAACGATAAAAAGAACAACTACTACCTCATCTTCCTTGTGATACTTATAATATATTTCATCTGTGCAATTTTGCTTGAGTCGTTAAAACAGCCTTTGACAGTAATAAGCCTGATACCCTTCTCATTTATAGGAGTATTTGTAACATTTCATCTCTTTAACATCGTCCCCGACGAAGGAGTGTTTGCAGCTATGATACTGCTCTGCGGAATTGTGGTCAATGCAACACTCTACATTCTTAACGACTTTAATTCCCTGCGCCGTCTGAAACCGAATTTGCCCGAAAGGACACTTTACATAAAGGCATTTAACGGTAAGATCATCCCGATATTTCTCACCAAGCTATCGACAATTATCGGACTCATCCCTTTCCTTTTATCGGGAAGGGAAGAAAGGTTCTGGTTTGCACTTGCGGCGGGGACGATTGGTGGGCTGGTGTTTAGTCTCATTGGACTTTTTATATATCAGCCAATAATGTTAAAAAGGAGTATTTTAAAACAATTAACCACGGAGGACACGGAGGAACACGGAGAAAACACGGATTCATTACTCCGTGAAACTCCGGTATAACCCCGTGTAACTCCGTGGTAAAAAAGATAAAAGACGAAAGTAAAAAGATAAAAGTATGGTGAAC
>CAIMVD010000108.1 GCA_903844815.1 uncultured Bacteroidota bacterium
CCCATGGCTTCAGAACTACTTGGTTTTAATGAAGAAGAGCTCCTGGGGAAATCTTCACATGAACTATATCATGACCGGTATCCGGATGGAACCAATTACCCCATTCAGGATTGTCCCATAAATATTACGGCTATTTCAGGCAAGACATTTCAGGGATTGGAATACTTCCGTAACAAGAACGGTAGCTTTTTCCCTGTTGAATTAACCAGCATCCCCATTTTAGAAGACAATGAAATAATATGTATTGTTGTTACATTTCATGACATTACCAACCGTAAAAATACTGAATATGAATTACTTACATCATATGAAACCCTGAGGCAATCAGAGGCAGATCTGAAAAAGGCACAGTCGGCCGCCCACCTTGGCAGTTGGAAGTGGGATGTTGCAGGCGGCGTTGTGACGTGGTCGGATGAGATGTATAAAATTTTCGGAATTGATAAAACCGACTATTCAGGACGTCTTGGAGATGCAATTACAAAAGTTATACACCCCGATGATCTTTACCTTGTTCTTCCTTCCAATGCTGAGAGTTTTACTAAAAAGAAACCTATTGAATACAGGATAATCCTCCCTGATAATTCAATTCGATATATCTCTGCAGAATCGGGGGAAAACATTACCGACAAAAATGGCAATATCCTTTTTCTCACAGGCATTGCACAGGATATAAGCGAACGCAAATTGGCTGAAGAAGAATTGTCGGTCCTTAATAACCACCTGGAAGAGAGAATTAAGGAAAGGACTTCGCAGCTCGTTGCCGTAAATAAGGAAATAGAAGCGTTTGCTTATTCAGTCTCTCACGATCTTCGCGCTCCCTTGAGACACATTAGCGGATTCGTGGGAATGCTGAAGGAACTCGAGGCCCCTTTCAGATCAAATGAGGAAATAAAATACCTCGAAATAATTTCAAAGGGAGCAGAGGAAATGGGAAGGCTTATCGATGCTCTTCTTTCATTCTCAAAACTTCAGCGAACCGATTTGAGAAAATCCATCATAAATACTACCGAACTGGTCAATTCGGTTATCGGATACATGAACGAAGATATTAAAGAAAGAAATATTGAATTCAGGATCGGAAATATTCCTGATTGCATGGGAGATGAACAACTTATCAAACTTGTATGGATCAACCTTATCTCAAATGCTATAAAATACACCTCAAAAAACAGTAAGGCAGAAATCGAAATAGGCAGTATTGACAATGAAAATGAAAATGTCTTTTTCATTCGCGACAACGGTGTCGGATTTGATATGCAGTATGCCGGTAAACTTTTCGGAGTCTTTCAGAGGCTGCATCATCAACGCGATTTTGAAGGCATAGGAATCGGCCTTGCAAATGTCAATAGTATTATTTTACGCCATGGCGGCACTTGCAGCGCCGAGGGAGAAGTGGACAGGGGAGCTGCATTCTATTTTTCATTACCAAAATAAGTACTATGCCTCCTAATAGTCAAATAAAAGACATTAAAACAAAAAATGTCAAAATACTTCACCTTGAGGATTCAGAAGCTGATTCAATTCTTGTAAAATCAGCCATAAGCAAGGAATATCCTTTATTCGAGTATTATTACGCCGATAATAAAAAGGATTTCCTGAAAATACTTGATGAGGTTATTATAGATATTGTTTTATCTGATTTTGAATTGCCTGGCTATTCCGGATCTGAAGCCCTTGCAGTAATAAAAGAAAAATATCCCGAAATACCCTTCATTTTCGTCAGCGGAGTAATGGGTGAAGATGCGGCAATTGCTTCGCTTGTGAACGGAGCTCTAGACTATGTTATTAAGTCTAAATTGCAAAGGCTCGTACCTGCAATAACCAGAGCACTCAGGGAAGCCAGGCTGTTGAGTGAACAAATACTTGCTGATTCTGAACGAAGGAAACTTTCACAGGCAGTTGAACAGAGTTCTGTATCAGTAATAATTACCGACATAACCGGAAATATCGAATATGTTAATCCCAAAGTCAGTGAAATTTCAGGCTACAGCAAAAATGAATTATTAGGAAAGAATCCCAGAATATTTAAGTCAGGAACATCACCCGATACTTATTACGCCAGTCTCTGGAGGGAAATTCTGGCAGGTAATCAATGGAAGGGTGAAATCCTGAATAAAAAGAAAAACGGTGAATATTTCTGGGAACTAATGTCAATATCCCCGATATTCGGACCCGATGGGAGTATAACCCATTTTGTTTCAATAAAAGAGGATATCACCAGGCAGAAAACACTTATTGAGGAATTGCTGGCCGCCAAAGAAAAAGCTGAGGCAAGCGATAAACTCAAAATGGCTTTCATTCAAAACATTTCACATGAGATTCGTACTCCCCTTAACGGCATTCTTGGAATTTCTGAATTTATTCTGCAGCCTGACATCACTGAGGATGACAGAAAGGCCTACCTCGCAATCCTAAATACCAGCAGCGAACGTTTGATAAGTACGGTTACCAATTATCTTGACATTTCACTTTTAGAGTCGGGTTCAACGATTGTCAAACCTGATCAGGTTGAAATCAGTACCCTTGTATTTAAGGTTTATGAGAACTATCAGCACAGATGTCTCACGAAGGGCCTGAATCTGATGTGCAAAATACCCGAAGATCCTGACAGACTACTTGTGTATTGCGACAAAACCCTTTTGATAAAAGCCTTAAGTCACATAGTTGACAATGCTGTAAAGTTTACTGCATCGGGTGATATAATAATAGGTTTAAGAATAGCAGGCAAAGTTTTTGAGATTTTCATTACCGATACAGGCATGGGTATTGATGAGGAAGATTTGAAGAAAGTATTTCATGTTTTCTTTCAGGAAAAGCATTCACGCAACAGGGATTTTGAGGGAAGCGGCCTGGGGTTATCCATTTCCAGGGGATTAATTGAAAAAATGGGAGGCTCGATAAAAATTGATTCTGTGATTGGCGAAGGGACAACGGTTATTGTCTCTTTTCCAATATTATCTGACAGCAGTGCCCGTTCCGGAAATTCAGGAGTAAGAAAAAAAGCTGAGAATGAAAAACCCTATACAACTGTACTTGTTGCCGATGACAATTGGGCGGATCTGACCTTTTACAAAATAATTATAGAAAGCGCATCGCTTAAGTTTATTTCAGTAGCAAACGGTACCGAGGCCGTTGAGATGTGTATGATAAATCCTGATATATCAATAGTTATGATGGATGCAGATTTGGCTGGAATGGACGTATGGGAAGCAACCAAAAAAATCAGGGAATTCAGACCAAATATTCCTGTAATTTTTATTTCTAACATATCCTTTTATGAAGGCAAAACCAACTCCGTTGATTCAGTTTTTAACGGCTACCTGACAAAACCGGTTAGGGGAGCTCAGCTTCTCTCAATAATAAATCAATTCATCCCGGGAAATTCTTTCTGATATTTTTAATCATTTTTATTCAGGATCATTGTGAACATAAAACTACTTTTCAAAATTGGAATGGCTTCAGTTATTTCCGCCAATTCCTTCGGGCAACAAAAAACCAACATCGTTTATATTATGAGCGATGACCATGCTTATCAAGCCATCAGCGCTTACGGTGGAGCTCTCAAAAACTTCGCGCCAACTCCGAATATTGACAGGATAGCACAAAACGGAATGCGCTTCAACAGATGTCTGGTCACAAACTCAATATCTGGTCCTTGCAGGGCAGTTATTCTTACCGGAAAATACAGTCACATGAATGGTTTTGTGGCAAACGAGGGACAGGCTCCATTTGACGGCTCACAACAGACATTTCCAAAACTTCTTCAGTCGGCAGGTTATAATACAGCAATGATAGGCAAATGGCATCTTGGTTCCGATCCGACAGGCTTCAATTACTGGGATATACTTCCGGGGCAGGGAGCTTACTACAATCCTGATTTTATAAATAAAGACGGGAGCCACACCGAACAGGGTTACGTTACGGAGTTAATTACAAAAAAAAGCATAGAATGGCTGAAGAAGGCAGGAAAGTCCGGTAAACCATTTATGCTTATGATGCATCACAAGGCTCCGCATCGTGAATGGCAGCCAGGACCAAATGAATTATCCCTTTATAAGAATGTCGTTTTCCCTGAACCCTCAACATTGTTCGATGATTATTCAAACCGCGGCACTGCTGAACTTACTCAGGATATGACAATCGCCAAAACGATGCGCCTCGAGGAAGATCTCAAGTTGTACAAGGATAAGTCGAAGATGAAAACAACTGGTCTGAACCGGATGAACACCGATCAGATGAAAGAATGGGATGCTGTTTATGATCCTATCATCAGGTATTTTTATGAATCAGGCCTCACGGGAGATGACCTGGTACGTTTTAAATATCAGCGCTATCTTCAGGATTACCTTGCCTGTATTGCAGCAGTCGACAAGAGTGTGGGAGAGGTGCTTGACTTCCTGAAAGATAATGGACTTGACAAGAATACAATAGTAATATATGCATCCGATCAGGGATTCTACCTCGGAGAACATGGATGGTTCGACAAACGGTGGATGTTTGAAGAATCTTACAGAACCCCGCTGCTTATCTCATGGCCGGGGGTCACCAAACCCGGAAGCGTGAATGAAGATATTGTATCGAATATCGACTTTGCCGAGACCTTCCTCGAGTTGGCAGGAGTAAAAATTCCTTCCGACATGCAAGGTTTAAGTTTGGTTCCTGTTCTTCAGGGTAAAACTCCGGCCACCTGGCGAAAGGAACATTATTACCACTATTATGAATATCCGGGTTCCCATATGGTTAAGCGCCATTATGGCATCAGTACAGAGCGATTCAAACTTATTCATTATTACTATGATATCGATGAATGGGAACTGTTTGACCTGAAAACAGATCCATCGGAGATGAAGAATGTATACAACAACCCTTCCTATGCTCCGGTAAAAGCTGATCTTCTTAAAAGGCTGGATGCCATAAGAATAAAATATGGAGATAGTGAAGAAAATGCCAAATCATTTCTGCCTCATAAGAGTAATAGCAGGTAATCAGGCTAAACTTTGAAAAATTGAAAAAGTTCTGACCAGCATGCGGGACTAAAAACAGCCTCACTTTTTTTGCGGACCATTTATTTTTATCTTTGCCGATAAAGTATTTAAGCAAAATTAGTTAGATCGTATTTGCAACTAAAATGCAATCATGTTCAATTAAACAGTATATTCACCACTGAACGTAAATTTACGGCTGAGGTATTTATTTAATAATGAAGCATATATGTCGAAAACCAAACACAGGATTTTCCTTGGCTTACTAATTACAATTGTTGCGCTGGCGTTGGTGTATTTATTTTATAACGGAACATCATACTACCGGACAAGCATAGAAGAGCGTTTCTACCATCCTCAGCATGTGTCGCTTAAGCCAAGCGGAAGTTTGGGCCATGGTATGGGAATTGCCGGTTCTCTGCTTATGATAACCGGGATGGTCACCTATATGGTCAGAAAACGTTACAGGATCTTTTCACGCCTGGGAATGTTAAAACACTGGCTTGAATTCCATATTTTTTTATGTACACTCGGACCAATGCTTGTATTCTTTCACACAGCCGTTAAGTTCGGGGGGATAGTCGCGATAAGCTTCTGGAGCATGGTTGCTGTTTTCCTTAGCGGAATCATTGGCCGGTTTATCTATATTCAGATTCCTCATACCGTTGAAGGCCGTGAAATGACACTTAACGAGATCAGGGAACTCAAAAGTGACCTGACCGGCGCTTTGAGGCATTCCACCAATCTTGATGAGGAAAGCTATAAGATTATAACTGATTCGGTTAAGAGAAAATTTGAGGTATACAATAAAAATCCCTTTATTCGTTTTATTAAAAGATCCTCTGACGACAGAAGGTCAGTGAAATCAGTTAAATCTGAGTTGAATAGAAAAAAACTTGATAAGTACGAAGCAATGAGCATTATCAGTCTTGTAAAAAATGATATTAAGCTTAACCGGAGAATTGATAACCTGATCAGGATGCAAAACCTGTTTAAATACTGGCATGTAGCCCACCTGCCTTTTGCACTAGTAATGCTTATAATTATGGTAATACATGTCGCTGTTACAATTGTTTTCGGATACCGATGGATTTTCTGACAATGGAAATACTGATTGAAAATATAATTATTTACGGACTCGTAATCATTCTTTGTATCTCTGTTGTTGTTTTCTATTTAAGAAAGAAAAGCAGGGAATCAAAGATTGTCGAGGGTAAAATAGCGAAGGCCAAGGCCGATGGTCTCCATGAGCCAATCTCACTTCACCCTTATATTGATGTTAATAGTTGTATCCAGACCGGAGCCTGTATCTCAGCATGCCCCGAACATGATATTCTTGGAATTAGGAACGGAAAAGCCACAATCATCAATGCCTCAATGTGTGTCGGACACGGAGCCTGTTTCCTTGCTTGCCCTACCGAAGCCATAAGCCTGCGGATAGGCACTGAGAAGCGAGGCGTTGATCTTCCGCATATCAATATGAATTTCGAGACAAACGTACCGGGAATTTTTATTGCGGGCGAGCTCGGAGGAATGGGACTGATAAAAAACGCCGTTGAGCAGGGACGACAGGCAGCCGAAAACATCTTAAAAACATTAAGGAAAGATCACTCAGCGGCCTTCGACCTCATTATTATAGGAGCCGGTCCTGCCGGAATATCAGGAGCACTTACCGCAAAAAAACATGGCTTGAAATTCCTTGTACTCGAGCAGGATACACTTGGCGGTACAGTTTATACCTTTCCCCGCAAAAAAATCATTATGACTTCACCCATGGATCTTCCGCTTTATGGAAAGATCAAACTTTTTGAAACAACAAAACCCGAATTGCTGGACCTTTGGCAGACTGTGCTTTCAAAAAACAGTATTACAGTTAATGAAAACTCAAAAGTCGATTCCGTGATTCTTGAAAATGGAATATTCACTGTTATATCAGGAGATAAGCGATTCACATCTGCTTCGATTCTGATGGCAATAGGGAGAAGGGGGACACCCAGAAAACTTAATATACCCGGCGAGATGAATGAAAAAGTTGCCTACCGCCTTCTGGAACCTGATTTCATCATAAATAAGCATGTTATTGTAGTCGGAGGCGGTGACTCTGCTGTTGAATCAGCACTTCTGCTCTCTGACAATAATAACGTTACCCTGTCGTACCGGAATGAAGTATTTAACCGTATAAAAGCACAAAACAGTACGGCTCTGAATAAAGCCATTGCTTCAGGGAACCTTATAGTCAGGCTCAAATCAAACCTGCTGTCGATAGAGGATGATTTTGTGGTCCTCGACACCGGCGAAGGTGAACCGATAAAGCTGAAAAACGACCTTGTATATATATTTGCCGGTGGCGAACTGCCTTCCCAGTTCCTTGAAAAAGCAGGAATTAAGATTACAAAGAAATTCGGAGAAACAGTCAGAAAGCACTAAACACGAAACCAGGAACACGAAACATTTATCGATGAAGTTTTATACCTTTATATTAATAGCCGTTTTTTCAACATTGAGGATTGCCGCTCAGCTTTCGCCAGGTGAACTGTCGTTGCCGCATTCAAGCCTGGAAGGTCTTTCTAATTGTACCCAATGTCATGTGCTTGGGAATAAAGTCTCCTCCGAAAAATGCCTGACCTGTCATAAGGAAATAAAGGAAAGAATATCATTAAACAAAGGTTATCATGTCTCTTCCCAAGTAAAAGGAAAAGAATGTTTCGTCTGTCACAGCGATCACCACGGGAAAAAATTTCAGCTTATAAAATTCGACATCCAGAAATTTGATCACAATCTTACAGGTTTTGGCTTATCTGCTCCTCATGCAAAAAAGGAGTGCCGCGAATGTCATTCCGGGAAAAATATAATCGATTCAAAAGTCAGGGCCAGAAAAGAAACCTGGCTTGGTCTTGGTGCCAATTGTCTTTCCTGCCACGACGATTATCACCGTAATACGCTTTCGACCGAATGCCTCACCTGCCACACAGATGTTGCATTTAAACCGGCCTCAAAATTCAGCCATTCTTCGGCCCGGTTTCAGTTAAAGGGAAAACATGCAGCTGTAGCGTGCATAAAATGCCACAAAGAAGTAACTGAAGGAGGAAAGAAATACGTAGAGTTTAAGGGTATTCCGTTTTCAGTATGCACATCCTGTCATAAGGATCCTCACCAGAATAAGTTTGGGCAGGATTGCAGTCAATGTCACAATGAGGATTCCTTCCTGGTAGTGAAAGGTGTCAGGGGTTTTGACCATAACAAGACAGATTTTAAGCTTGTAGGAAAACATCAGGTTGTTAACTGCAAAGCCTGCCATAAGGGTAAATTTACCGATCCCCTTAAGTCGGCAAAATGTACTGATTGCCATTCCGATTACCACAAAAAACAATTTGCCGTTAACGGAGTTTCTCCCGATTGCTCCAAATGCCATAATGTAAAAGGCTTTAATTTGTTTTCCTTTACTCCGGAGCAGCACAACCAGAGTGCTTTTCCACTAAAAGGGAGCCATGAGGCAATACCCTGTTTTGAATGTCATAAAAAACAGAAAGACTGGAATTTCAGGGGTATTGGAATTAATTGCAAAGATTGTCATAAGGATGTACACCAGGCCTTCATACCGGCTAAATACTACCCCGAATCAAACTGTAGTATCTGTCACAATTCAGTCCGCTGGGCCGAAGTCGCATTTGACCATTCAAAAACAAGTTTTCCACTCACCGGAGCACATTCTAAAATAAACTGCAGGGCATGTCACTTAAAAGGCGATAATGCCTCCATTTCGCAACAGAAGTTCACCGGACTACCAGGGAAATGCAATGATTGTCATGACGATAAACATTTCAGGCAGTTTGAAAAAAACGGAATCACCGACTGTTCCCAATGCCATGCCCCTGAAAAATGGGTCCCTGCGCGATTCGACCACAGCAAGGCAGCCTTCAAACTCGACGGAAAGCATATCAATGTGCCTTGTATTAAATGCCATAAACCTCAGCAAGAGGGATCAGTATACTATGTTAAGTACAAACTAAAAGTATTCACATGCGAATCCTGTCACTCCTGATCATTTCTCTTTTCATGATCTTCATGAACCAGAAGACCGATTCTCCTCACGGAACGGGATTCAAGGTAAGCTGCAAGACCTGCCATAGTTCAAAAGGTTGGTCCCTCGACAAGGCTGTCTACTCTTTCGACCACAACAAAACTTCCATGAAGCTGACAGGTCAGCATACAAGGATTGACTGCAGGCAATGCCATGTCTCTCTTGTCTTTGCCGAAGCAAAGAACAACTGCAGCGATTGCCATAATGATGTCCACGAAGGTACAACGGGTCTCGATTGTTCACGCTGCCACACATCTGAATCATGGCTTGTAACCAATATCAACCGGGTCCACGATCTGAGCAGGTTTCCGCTTCTTGGAGCACATAAAACGGCCGATTGCAGCCAGTGCCATAAATCCGATAACCCTGTGAGGTTTGATGTTCCCGGAATTGAATGCATTAACTGCCATTCCGATGATTACATCTCAGCAAAAAATCCGGATCATATAGCATCAGGAATTTCAAAGGATTGTACTTTATGTCATAAAATGAATGCTTTCCAATGGGGCGGAGCGGGATATAATCATGATTTCTTCCCGCTCTTACAGGGTCATTCAACTGTAAGCTGTGCTCAATGCCATACAAACGGAGGATTTAAAGGTTTATCGGCCGACTGTGTTACATGCCATCAGGCTGACTACAACGGGACTAAGAATCCCGATCATGTTGCGTCAAAGTTTTCTTCGGTATGCACCAGCTGTCATACTCTCTCCCCCGGCTGGAAACCAGCTAATTTTGACCACAGCAAGTTCCCTCTTAAACAAGGTCATGCTGGTCCTGCCTGTGCTGACTGCCATAAAAACGGGAACTATACATCTACGGCATCAGATTGCTTCTCCTGTCATTCTACTGACTATAATTCCACCAAGAATCCAAATCACGGTACTTCCGGTTATTCCAAATTATGCGAAACCTGTCATACGCTTGCAACCGGATGGAAACCGGCCACATTCGACCATAGTAAGTTTCCTCTTACTCTCGGGCATTCCGTACCTGTTTGCACCGATTGCCACACAGGCGGTAACTATACAACTACTCCGACAGATTGTTTTGCTTGCCATGTAACGGATTATAATACTTCTAAAAATCCTGACCATGTTGCATCGGGGTTTGTAAAAACCTGTCTGACCTGCCATACAACCCAGCCGGGATGGAAGCCTGCCACCTTCGATCACAGTAAGTTTCCGCTAACCCTCGGTCATGCCGGTGTAAACTGCATCGACTGTCATAAAGGAGGAAACTATGCAACAATACCGGCCGATTGCTATTCGTGCCACAAGACTGACTATGACAACACCACGAATCCGGGGCATGCAAAACTAACCTTTGCGACAGCCTGTACCCAGTGCCATACAACAATTCCCGGCTGGAAACCTGCCACATATACTTTGCACGACACACAATCGTTCAAGATCTATTCAGGAAAACATAAGGGAACATGGGCCTCCTGCACCGAGTGCCATACCAATCCTGCTGCATATGCTTCATACAGTTGCATAACATGCCACGAACATAATCAAACCGACATGAATTCAAAACACAAGGGGGAAACAGGGTATTCTTATAACAGTACCGCTTGTTTTACCTGCCATCCAAGAGTTTAGTATGAAGAAAGCAATCATTGGAATAATCATTCTGTTTTACAGCATTAACTCGTCTGCACAGACAAGCGTTGAAACTGTTCAGGGAAAGATATCCTTTATAAGCTCACAGAATGTATATGTGAAGTTTCAGTCGACTTCCGGATTGTCAGCAGGAGATACTCTTTTTTCCCTGTCAGGAACAAAAAAGATCCCTGCCCTGATTATCATGAACCTTTCTTCAACATCCTGTGTATGTGCGCCAATGGCTTCAGTTACACCGGCTGCAGGAGATTTAATATTGGGAATAAAAAAGGTAGTTAGTCCTGAATCGGATAAAAAGCCTTTAGAAAAAGAGGCTAAGGCTAAACCGGCTGCAACAATAATATTATACGATCCGGCTAACGATAAGGAGAAAAACAAGTCTGCACAGAGAATCAGGGGAAGCATTTCGGCCATTGGCTATTCAAATTTTTCAAATACTTCTGCAAAAAATTCAAATCAGTTCCGCTATAACTTCTCCCTTGATGCCAGGAACATTGCAAACTCAAAAGTATCTGCAGAGACCTATATTTCATTCAGGCATAAAGAGGGAGAATGGAATGAAGTGAAAAATAATATTTTCAGCGCACTAAAGATATATAACCTGGCTGTGAGCTATGATCCCTCCAAAACAACGCACATAAGCCTTGGACGGAAAATAAATTCTGAAATATCGGGTATCGGTGCTGTAGATGGAATTCAGGCTGAGCAATCGTTTGGCAAATTTTCAATCGGAGGACTGGCAGGATTCAGACCTGATTATACCGATTATGGTTTCAATGCTGATTTATTACAATATGGAGGATGGCTTGGATTCAAGTCGGAAGGCAACGCAGGCTATTTCAGAAACACAATGGCTGTTGTTCAGCAAACTAATAATGGCAAAACCGACCGGCGATTTCTGAGTTTTAACCTTTCTTCATCAATTGCTGGTAAATTAAGTCTCTTAGGCTCCTTTGAAGCCGACCTCTTTGAATTAAAGGACAGTCTTCCAAAAAGTGTTTTCAATCCTACAGCCTTGTATTTTTCAGTCAGATACAGGATTACAGACAATTTTTCTTTATCAGGGTCATACGATTCACGGAAAAATATTATCTACTATGAAAGCTACAAATCATTCATCGATCTGGCGATGGAAAATGAAATGAGGAAAAGTTTCAGGCTGAGCGCAAATTTCAGGATTACTGACAATATGGTTTTAGGTGCCGATGCAGGTTACCGCTATCTTAAATCGGATCCCAGCCAGTCAAAGAACGCAAACGGCTACTTCACCTATAGCAGGATTCCCTGGTTGGGAGTTACGGCTACTGTCTCTGCAACATATCTTGAATCAAGCTACCTGAACGGTAAAATATTCGGAGCCACGGTTTCGAAGGACCTGTTCAAGAGCCAGCTTCAGATATCGGGCGGATACAGATATGTTGATTACAATTTTGCGGAAAGCCTTCAGAGTTCACCCGAAAATATTGCTGAGGCTAACCTTTCGTGTCAGTTCCTAAAAACCCTTTCACTTTCGGTCAATTATGAACTTACCTTCGAAAGCAGCAACAAGTATAACCGACTCTACATTCAGCTTCGAAAAAGGTTTTAACTGAATTTTAATTTGTTTTTCGCGCCCGCGCACAGAAACCTCTGCAAGAGGGATAAGTATAATATATTAAGTACAAATTAAAAATATTCATATGCGAATCCTGTCACTCCTGATCATTTCTCTTTTCATGACCTTCATGAACCAGAAGACCGATTCTCCTCACGGAAGTGGATTCAAGGTAAGCTGCACGACCTGTCATAGTTCGAAAGGGTGGACACTGGATAAGTCTGTATACTCTTTCGACCATAGCAAAACCTCTATGAAATTAACAGGACAGCATACGCGTATTGACTGCAGGCAGTGTCATGTCTCATTAGTCTTTGCCGAGGCAAAAAGCAACTGCAGCGATTGTCATAATGATGTGCATCAGGGTACAACCGGTCTCGATTGTTCACGCTGCCATACATCTGAATCATGGCTTGTGGACAATGTCAACAGGATACATGATATAAGCAGGTTTCCGCTTCTCGGAGCACACAGAACAGCTGATTGCAGCCAGTGCCATAAATCTGAAAATCCCGTCAGGTTTGATGTGCCCGGAGTAGAATGCATCAACTGCCATTCTGATGATTACATCTCTGCAAAAAATCCCGATCATATTACCATGGGATTCTCTAAGGAATGTACTCCATGCCATAAGATTAATGCTTTCCAATGGAGAGGTGCCGGATATAATCATGACTTTTTCCCACTTGTACAGGGACATTCAGCAGTCAGCTGCTCCAACTGCCACACCTCCGGAGTTTTTACCGGATTATCAACTGACTGTGTTGCCTGCCATCAGACAGACTACAACGGGACTACGAATCCCGACCATGCAAAACTAAATTTTGCAACAGCCTGTACCCAATGCCATACCACAAACCCCGGATGGAAACCTGCTCCATATAAACTGCACGACACACAATCGTTCAGGATATACTCCGGAGAGCACAAAGGCGAATGGGACTCCTGTGCCGATTGCCATACTAATCCTGCTGCATATGCTTCATACAGTTGCATAACATGCCACGAGCATAATCAAACCGAAATGAACTCGGAACACAAAGGGGAAAAAGGGTATTCCTATACCAGTACCGCTTGTTTTAACTGCCATCCAGGTGTTTAGCGGATTAAGGCCTTATTTACAGAAAGCCTTCAGAGTTCACCGGAGAATTTTGCTGAAGCTAACATTTCGTGGCAATTCCTGAAAACCCTTTCTTTCTCGGTCAATAATGAACTTACTGTCGAGAGCAGCAACAAGTAACAGTCTTTACATCCAGCTTCGAAAAAGGTTTTAGCTGAATTTTAATTTGTTTCCTGTTAATTGAACTTATAGTCGATCCCGACTGTTCTATCTCTGTAAAAAATACTTACTATGAAGACCTCAATTTATATATTAGCGTCAAGACCATCAGGATTGCCTTCCCCGGAGAACTTTCTGATCGAAAATTCTGTGCTTCCTGAGCTTAAGGAAGGTGAGGTACTGTTGAAATCATGGTATATTTCGGTTGATCCTTATATGCGAGGCAGGATGAATGATGTAAAATCCTATGCTGCCTCATGGGAATTGGGCCAGCCGGTATCAGGAGGTGTTGTTGCCTCTGTTCTTGAAAGCAAAAGCAAATCATTAAATTCGGGGGATACAGTTTTTGGAATGCTGCCGTGGGCGACATATTCTATTGAGAATGCTGACAAACTGAGGAAGGTGGATGCTCAGAAGGTTCACCCCGGTTATTACCTGGGAGTTCTCGGAATGCCCGGTTTAACAGCATATTTTGGTATGAAGGAGATATGCAAACCCGGTCCGGGAGAGACAGTTGTAGTTTCGGGCGCTGCAGGGGCGGTAGGAATTACT
Source organism: uncultured Bacteroidota bacterium (assembly GCA_903844815.1). Taxonomy (GTDB): domain Bacteria; phylum Bacteroidota; class Bacteroidia; order Bacteroidales; family VadinHA17; genus LD21. The sequence continues at coordinate 14,114 of CAIMVD010000108.1, forward strand.
GCCGGACAAATTGCTAAACTCCAGGGTGCCAGGGTAATCGGCATAGCGGGAAGTGATGAAAAGTGCAGGATGCTCAGGGAAGAATTCGGATTTGACGAGACTATTAACTATAAAACATCAAAATCTATCAGGAAAGAAATTGCTGAACTATGCCCCGGAGGTGTTGATGCCTATTTTGACAACGTAGGAGGGGAGATAACCGATGCAGTTGTTCAGAATCTTGGCTTCAACTCAAGGATTGCCTTATGCGGTCAGATATCACAATATAACAGTACCAAAATCTATCTCGGACCGACTCTATTGCCAATGTTTCTTACAAGAAGTGTTCTTTTGAAGGGATTCATTGTCAGCAATTACAGCGACCGTTTCGGAGAAGGCCTTTCACAACTGATACAATGGGTTACAGAAGGTAAAATCAAATCGGCTCAAACCATCATTGAAGGTTTCGATAAGCTTCCTGAAGCTTTTCTGGGTCTTTTCAGTGGTGCAAATAAGGGAAAGATGCTGGTCAAAATAGATTAATCTTCTATTGTATCGAATATAGACAACCCTGTGGCGGTGGTAATAATGCGGCCATACCTCCCGTACCATTATCTAATTATTTAGATTTTATTTTCGAGTCTTCCTGAATTTGTAAGGGTTTTCCTACAAATAAATAGTCATTTTCCTACAAAGCTATACATCATATTCTTACACAGGCTATGAATATGATGATGTAATTTTACAAAACGAATCTAAAATAATTTAACCAATTAGAATTATTTACAGATTTGGTTTTAATAATTTTAACTATTTTATCAACAGGATACTAACAAAATCTAAAAATGAATAATACGGATCTAAACAGGCAGGATTTCGAAAAGGAAATTATTTCCTCAATGACCGACAACATTCTTTCAGGAGGAGGGGAAAAAACATTTGACGGGAATCTTGTTATCAGCGGCAATTATTCAGGCAGGCTTTATGTTAAAGGAACGCTGACACTAAAAGACAACTCCAGTGTGACAGGGGAAATCGTCGCCAATAATCTAATAATGTTCGGAATGTTCAAGGGAACAGCCAGGGTGAAAAATCTGGCAGTAATTCATAAAACAGCATCGTTCTCAGGAAATCTTACCGCTGAGGAGGCAGAAATGCATAAGGGTTGCGTAATAAGCGGAACAAGAAATATTGCAAGAACTATCGAAAAATCAACTATTTCTGAAAAATCATTACTTTCCGAAAGATCGATGATACATGAACAATCAACAATTGGAGAAAGAAAAGGTAATTATAATATTCTGGCTGAAGCATTTGCATTAAATCACCAGAATGATTACATATTCATGCCAATGTCCTGAGTACTCTTTTAGTATTTCAATAAAATTAATGCATGAAAAGAGATGGAAATGAATGAGGATGTCGCTTTTGTTATAAACCCGGAATTTTTAAACATACCTCCGGATATACTGAAACTTGAATTGATTCTGTTCGATCTTGAACCTCTTGCTACATTGAACAAGCTTGATTGTGAAAGTCTTTTTGAAATGTTTTGTTTTTCGAATTAGATCCTTATTCCCCATATTTAAGGATGGCTGATATCAGCCTTTTTTTATTTAATACACCACAGAGTACTTTTTGTTCGTATAAAAAGCTGCCCGTTAACTGGCACCAGTGTTGCATAAATCCCTTCAGGCAAAGAATTTTCATTCAGAATTCTGAATTTGGGAGAACATTGAACAACCGTTGTCATTCCTGCACTATTTGAAAAGTATATTCTTTCTCCTACCGAGACTGGTGAAGAAAAATAGGTGCCTTTTAATTTCTCCTGCCAGATAATTTCTCCTGTTTTTGAACTCATACATGTAGCAATTCCATTGTCGGAGACCATGAACAACATCCCATTTACCAGAACAGGTGAAGAGGTATCGGGGCCTCTGTCGCTTAATTCGGATATCCACAGAATTGGAGATTCATTTCGCGTGAGCTTCAGAATATCGAGAGCGACCATACTTGCCCTGGTTGGTAAAAAAATGATGCCATCGCTGATTACAGGAGTGGAAATTGATTCACCGTCTAATGCCCAGCTTGCATTATACTGATACAGAATCATGCCTGTATTTGCTGAATAGATCACAAGACTGGCTCTGGCTGTGCTCCATTCAATAATTACTTCCTCTCCGTTCAACTCGAAAATTAAGGGTGTCCTGTACTCGCCGCCGACACCTCCATAAGGTGACATGTTTGTTTTCCATAGCTGGGCTCCTGTATCTGGATCAAGTAAGGTCAGATAAGGATTTTTCGCCATAGAATTAAGAAGCACAATGCCATCACTACATAATACAGGCGAGCCACCGACGCCATGAATGCTTTCATAAGGCAAATCAGTGTTTCTCCATTTTAATCTACCATTTTTATCGGTGCTGAAAAGGCCTGCACTGCCAAAATATGCATAAATATTGTTGTCGTCAATCAAAGGTGTTGGAGTTGCCTGTGAATTGTAATTTGAACAACTGACTGCAGGTGAAGTCTCGCACTCCTTCTTCCATTTTATTTTGCCATTGTAACGATCTATACAAATTATTTCCCTGGTATAAGCCGGAACATTCGAACCTAAGTTCAAAATGGCAAAGAAAATAAGTGAGCTGCACAGTACGGCCGAATTTATAATATGCTGTTTTTTTTCAGGCTTAAATACAACTGCTTTAATGCCTGTCAGAAATAAAAGGAAAAAAACTATACTTATGACCGATAGAAAAAATGGGAATGAATATTCCGGATTAATAAATACATTCAGACCAAAGGGTGCCTGAATCCTTGTAAGTGCATCCCTGTTTATCCATTTTGCCAGGGAAATGGCCGGCATTGCCATAAAACCTGTAAGTCCAAGAAGAAAAAACATGATTGCAGAAATTCTTATCCGGAGTGTTATCTTTCCCGGGTGATCTGCACGCTTTAAATTATTGCTGCATTCAATACCGCGTTTTCTTGTAAAAACCGGGGTCAGCAGTAAAAACAAGGAAAATAAACCCGGCAAAATGACAGCAGGTACAATTAGTTGAAATATCCAAAGGTTAGTTATCCTGAAAAAATCCCCTGAAAAATAAAATTCAGGTATCGGATGAAATTTCACAAGGAAAGGAACAGAGATTATAGCGACTATTCCAGCAATTATTCTGGCTGACGAATCCTTGGGGAATCGGACTATTAAAGAAAATAAAGAGCAAAAAACCACTGAACCTGAGAAAAAATAACTGATAAGGATTCTTTCACCCTGCGACCTGTTTTCATTAAAAAACATCCAGCACATTACAATGAAGCTAAATGCAAGCAATCCGTACGCCGCCAATTGAACAAAAACTGAGATAATGCCATTTCCTGTCAAATAATCATTTATTCTCAGATGGCTGAATAACTGCGCGGAATTCCTCAAAATGAGAAAGATTGTAACTATTAACAAGAAGCAAATGATTATTTTATTCAGTTCAATATTGCCCGTTGTGAATCGTGCCGATGTAATGAAAACTGAACTTTCATCTGCCACAGGAGAGGAGTAGCCTTCACCTTCGATATTCACCTTCCATAATATGTGCTCTGATGATGTCCACTCAACAGGAACTTCGCTGGCATCGCTGCATGCCTGTTTATTTAGTCCCCTCCAGCCCGGCCATTCTTCAGAACCGGCTAATGATGAAGGAATGAACAAAATAAAGAATATAACAAGTATAATATTTGAACGGACTAAAAGCTTCACATTCAATTATTTGACATTTTTAAGGAATTTAGACTACAACAAATTTAGACATTTTCCTACATAAGAAAGCTCTGATTTCCTACAAAATAGCAGCAAACGAATGAATAGTTTTGTAGTGTAACATAAAACGCCAATACTATGATAACAATGAATTATTCAACAGAAAACAGAGAGAGTGAAAAACTTGCCTCTAACAGTTGCAGCATTATATCTGGTGGCGGTGAAAGAGTCGTCAGCGGTGACCTAATTGTAAGCGGTAAGTATTCAGGGCGACTAACAGTTAACGGTATGATCACCCTCGACAGCAATGCGGCTGTTACCGGAGAGATCATTGCCAATGAGATGATAATTGAAGGAATGTTCAAGGGAATAGCCAGGGTTGAACACAAGGTAGTTTTCGGGAAAACATCTATCTTTTCAGGAACACTACTTGCAGGTGAAGCTGAAATGCACAAGGGTTGTTCAATATCAGGCCGGAGAAATGTTGGAGTAATTCATGAAAAAGACGCCTTCCAGGAGATTCCTCATAATTTTAGTTCCCTGAAGGAAAGTATCCTCTTCTCAGGAAAGGATGACCAGGTTTTTATGGTATGGTAAAGATCACTAAATGTGCTATTTGCAGATACAGAAGCTGAATAGATAACAATTAGCTTTTATTTAAAAAGTTTTTTAAACCTGTAGGAGCAGTAAAATGGTACATGCCGCTTCGGATAAGAATAAAATCAAAGTGAACGCGTTAAGAACTCCCGTAGATTGCAATGAATAATCCCCTTGTGGTTGCCCGTAGCATATTCATCCAGGGTAACCACATATTTGGGATGGTTATCGTGAATCAAAAGTAAATTTCCAAATTCCCTTGCAAATGTCTTCTCATCAGAGACGTTTAATGCCACTTGAATATAAATCGTTTCGTCTCCCTTTGACCCAATAAAGTCAATTTCTTTGTCTCCAAGCTCGCCGATAGCCTTCTCGAAATTGGTGATCTCCTGAACTTCATCGATAAACACAAAACATTTTATTTTCTTCTGTTTCTTTGATTTAACCCAATTCCACAACGTTGTGTCGTTGATTATTTCGTCAAAATAAGGATCCTCTTTATTCAGGTAGACAAGATTACAATAGGGAAATTGTTTCCGGATATAATCCATTGTCTGAAGCATAACAAAGTATTACGAAAATTATTAAGCCACTAACAGCAGGAAATGGTCAACTTCCCTGATATGACAAGCTCCCATTTGTCGATGGTTTGGAAATTGGTAGTTTTGTGGTGGTTACTTTCCACTTTCAGGTATAAAGGAATTAGGAGTATTTTGCTTTATGGAATTTAATTTTGTAATTCAAAATATTACTATTAGTTTTGTTGTGTAAAACAAAAACGCAAATGAGGGTTATTGCACACCGAACATTGGTAGAATTTTACTCGAACAGACCGGATTCCAAAACAGCTATTGAGAACTGGTATACAAAAATCACTTCTGCAGGCTGGCAATCTTTTGCTGACGTTAAAAAAGATTTCAATAGTGTTGATAGCGTGGGAAACCAACACTATGTTTTCAATTTAAAAGGGAACGATTACCGGTTGGTTGTAGTGATCAAATTTCAGATAAAGATGGTATATATCCGCTTTATCGGTACGCACAGCGAATATGATAAAATTGACTGTACTAATATTTAGGATATGACAAAAATAGAAAACGAACTACAGTACAAAGCCTCAATGGAGAGAATCGAGGAACTGTTACCTTTGGTTACAGATAATACTCCTTTGACTGATAAAAACCTTGTGGAACTGGAATTGCTATCGAATCTGGTTGCCGATTACGACGAGGCTCATTTCCCAATTAAAACACCATCACTGGCCGAAGTGTTAAAACTAAAGATGTATGAAAAAGATCTGACCCAAACGATGTTATCAGAAATCATTGGGGTAAGTCCATCGCGTATTAGTGAATACCTTACCGGGAAAAGCGAACCAACATTAAAGGTTGCAAGAAATATTTGTATTAAATTGGATATCAGCCCATTTATTGTACTTGGGGTTTGATTTTAAAAAATACGTTCGCTTACTCCAATCAATGCCCGGGCTTCTTTGATTGAAAGGAAATCTTTTTGTTTGATGACTTCGATTTGAATATCTGATGCGGAGAGTACTTTTTGCTTGTTGGTTTCTTCAATGGCCCAACCAATCTTATTTTCTTTTTTTCGCTGCTTATATGATCCCGCTGCTCATTTGTGACCGCAGAACCGGGTCACAGTGGTTTGAGCGGTAAATTCCACACCACAGAACTCACATATTTTGGATATTGCAATTGTTGTACTCATGTCCTTAACTGTCTTTAGCTGTCATACACTGTCAGTAACTGTCAATTACTGCCATCATTTCGCCAAATTTGTTGCGGGCAACAAATAACCAACAAAAGATAGTGAAAAAAGGGCAAATGTGCAACAAATAAGAGAAAATAATTTCACTTAAAGTGCAGTAAATGAAGCAAAAAGAAAATAAAGGAAGGGTAGCTATTTGCCGATACAGAAATTCGTAAATATATTCCCAAGAATCTCATCTGTTGTTATTTGCCCTGAAATAAGTCCAAGATAGTGAATTGCCTGTTTAATATCGGTTGCTATAAGGTCATCTGGTATGCCGGTCTCAAGACCTGTCAAGACTCTTTCAAGGCTCTCCGAAACACTCTTAAGGGCTTCATAATGCCTTAAACTTGAAATAATAATATCTTCCCCGGTATGGTTATCCTTAATTGCTGCTTCACTCAACTGTAAGCGCAGCTCTTCAAGACCTGTTTTTTCCCTTGCTGATATGAAGAGCAACTTGTCAGTGCCTGCCAGATGAATCTCGTTTTTCAGGTACTCAATTTTCTTCTGATCAGCCAGGTCAGTCTTGTTAATTATGATCATAAGTGATTTCCCGGTACCGCTCATCCTTTCTCTGATAATACCTGCCCTTACGTTAATACTGGCCGGCAAGCTTGTTGCTTCATCGATAAGAAGAACTATTGAGGCATCGTCTATCTTCTCATGGGTCTTCTTTATCCCGAGATTTTCAATTATATCTGTTGTATCCCTTAACCCTGCAGTATCAATAAACCTGAATTCAACTCCATCGATAACAAGCACATCCTCAATTGTATCCCTGGTGGTTCCCGGAATCTCAGAGACTATTGCCCTTTCTTCTTTCAAAAGGGCATTCAGAAGTGTTGATTTGCCGGAATTCGGTTTACCAGCAATCACTACCGGAATCCCATTTTTAATCGCATTTCCGATTCGGAAAGAGGAAGCAAGATTGTCGGCAAGCAACTTGATCCTGTTAATGATAAGGATCAGCTCATTCCTGTCGACGAATTCAACATCCTCTTCGCCAAAATCGAGTTCCAGTTCAATGAGTGAAGCAAACTGAAGCAATTCAGACCGAAGCTTGCCTATCTCATGCGAAAATCCTCCCCGCATCTGACTGATTGCAACTCTGTGAGCAAGCCTGGCTGAAGATGCGATCAGATCGGCTACAGCTTCTGCCTGCGACAAATCCATCTTACCATTAAGAAAGGCCCTTTGTGTAAACTCACCCGGCAGTGCAGCAAGTGCACCGTTGTTTATAAGCAATTCTAAAATTTTTCTCTGAATGAATGGTGAGGCATGGCATGAAATTTCGGCAGAGTTTTCGCCCGTATAGGAGTGGGGAGCCCTGAAAACGCTTAAAAGAACTTCATCGATTATTTCATCACCCGAAAGGATCTCTCCATATATGAGGCTATATCCTTTATGATCTGCCAGATAGATCTTTTTATCAGCAGGAAAGAATATTTTTCCACAGATATCAAGGCTCTGTGATCCGCTCACCCTGATCACCGCTATTGCTCCTCCCTGGCCTGTAGCCACAGCACAAATGGTCTCCTCTTTTCTGATCATCAGGTTACTGTCCTTTTATGCAAAGGTAGACAACTTTACTGAATCAGGAACAAATGCATCCGAGACCTTTTTGTTTTTGTAGGCAAAATCCTACAAAATATAGTCCATATCCTACAAGTTTTTCTTTTCAGGTCCGGTACTTTTGTTAATTAATTAACAGATGGGGAAATTATTCAGCAATATTTTTTGAAAATGCTTGTATTAAGCGTTTGTAAAATCACAAAGTGTGGAAGCCATAACCTACTAAAAAACTGGAGGTTTGGATAAGACATAATATTATGAAAATCAGAATTAAAGAAATGAAAAAAAAGATGAGAACTTTTTACTTGTCTAGTATAGTGCTGTTTATAAGCATATTAACATCATGCACAAAAACAGAATCTGATCCGGTTCTGGCGATTGATCCGTTCGGCAATGGAACCAATATAAGAAATATGATTGTTGTTGTAAGTGATATGCACATGGGTGCTGATAACGATTATACCGAATGTAAAGACAATCGTGCGCCTCTGGTGAAGTTGCTCGGACAAATCAGGGTGAGTTCCAATGTTAAAGAGCTTGTTATAGCAGGTGACTTCATCGATGAATGGTTTGTTCCGGCAGATGTTGACACCTATGATGGCAAGAACCAGGCTGATTTTGTAAACCGTCTGGCAGTAACCAACAAAACTGTGTTTGATGCCTTAAACCAGATCATAAAGGATGGTATTATTAAGGTTACCTATGTCCCCGGGAATCACGATCTGGCCATAACTGCCGAAAATGTCGGGCTCATTCTTCCGGGAATAAACCAGGCACGCGATGATCAACAGGGATTAGGCACTTATACCCCGACCGATTTCCCGATACTGGCTGTTGAGCATGGGCACCGCTACAATTTCTTCTGCGCACCCGACCCCGTTTCCAATCAGGCTATTGCACCTGGCAGCATTATGCCTCCCGGATATTTTTTCACAAGAATTGCTGTACTCTCTGCTAAACAAGGTGCTCCCACACCTGGTGACATTTTACCTGTTCTAACTCGTCCGAACGATTCCACTAATGTAAACCAGAATTTAGCATTTGGATACTGGAAGAGCTGGGTGCCTTTAGTGAAAATGTTTCCGATCTCAAACAAATTCAACGAAACGCTGATTAAAACCAATATTAATGGATTCACCAAGACATATTCTGTGAATGATATCATTCCTTATCAGTTAACTCCAGGAGGAACTATTGATATGGTTCTTTTTAAGGGGATTTGTACCGATGCCAATTGGAGCCGGAGGGAAGAACTAAACAATGTGGCCGTCAGGTTTCCTGTTTCGCAGGCGATGGCAGATGCCGATGATGATAGAAAAACAGATGACCAGGCAAAGGTTCAGTACTTCATGAACCCGAATTCGGTTAAGAGAATTGTTGTTTTCGGACACACACACGATCCGGAAATTATTGGGTCGAACAACACTAAAGGCGAATACTGCATCTATGCAAACTCAGGTACATGGATTGATTACACTCCGCATCAGACAACGATGAATTTTGTCGTCATAACACCTGAAGATAAAACTGATCCTTCATCTCAAACCTATGTGAAGCTCTACAATTTCATGAGTGATATTGTATCACTGATGGCTATTGACGAATTACGCTATACAAAATAGTATGTTTTATATTGATGGTGAACTTTAAATTTTACCCGTTTTATTGAGAAGTCCCGATACTATACAAAAAGACTATGAATACCACAAAACGCATGTTAATCTGCATTCAGTTTTCTATCGCAGCTGCATTTCTGATTTTCAATAGCTGCAGGAAAGACGACAACCTGACAGATCCTTCAGGAACCAGAGTTTATACAACACTCAACAGGACAATAATTGCGGAAAATGTACAGGAATGGCCTGTACTTTTTCCTTTTGAAGTTTCTAAATATGCTTCTTTCCCGGAATATGGAACATGGAGTTACGGACCTGGTTTGGAATACCAGAAAAGATTCGATCTGATGGCACCCGGATACGGCAACACTATTGTTAAAAAATCCGCACGATTATTGAATTTCTTTGCAATAACCGATGTTCACATAACAGATGAAGAGACACCTGCTTCGGCACTCTTCTTTGGATATAAAGGTGGCTTTATCGGAGGCTATTCCAACGTTATGCTTTATTCAACCCAAGTTCTCAATGCGGCAATCAAAACAATTAACCTGCTTCATAAAGAAACTCCGTTTGATTTTGGCATATCAATGGGCGATGCCTGTAACAATATGCAATACAACGAACTAAGATGGTACATTGATGTTTTTGACGGAAAGAAAATAATACCCGATTCAGGAATTAAGAATGATCCGAAACCTGGTCCGGGGAATGATTATCAGGATGAATTTCAGGCAGAAGGGCTGGATAGTTCTATCCCCTGGTATCAGACCCTTGGTAACCATGATCATTTCTGGACCGGCCTTCTTTCGCCGGATGATGCAGCAAGGAAGATATATACGCAGGATATTATTCTCAATCTTGATAATGTTCTGTTATATCCGCATACCCAGAATCTATTTGAAAGCCGCGGATTCTATATCGGTTCCATTGACGGAAGCACGCTTCTTGGTGAAAGTAAGGGTATAGGACCCGAAGCAGGCTTCCAAACCCCTCCGAAGGTTGATGCAGCTGACCCTGACAGGCGGTCGCTGCATGAGAATGAATGGATGACCGAGTTTTTTAACACTACATCCAACCCCTCAGGACATGGCTTCAGTCAAAACAATGCAAATACAGGATTTGCCTGCTATTCTTTTGAACCGAAGGCTGACATTCCAATTAAGGTCATCGTGCTCGACGATACTCAAAGCAACAACGATCCGAATGATAATTTTTATGCTCACAGTTCACTCGACCTCGACCGGTACAACTGGCTTGTAAGCGAACTGGAAAAGGGACAGTCGGAGGGAAAGCTAATGATTATCTCCTCACACATTCCGATAGGTGTCCTGCCGCCCGATAATGGCATGGGCTGGAGCAAAGAATCCGCAATTACGGAAAATGATTTGATTACAAGACTGCATACTTACCCCAATCTTATTTTGTGGATAGCAGGACACCGGCATGTAAATCAGGTTACCCCTTTTCCCTCGACAGATCCTGATCATCCTGAGAATAGTTTCTGGGAAGTGGAATCAACATCATTAAGGGATTTCCCGCAACAGTTCCGAACCTTCGAAATCACACGTAACAGCGACAATACAGTTTCGATATTCACTACCGATATTGATCCCGTTATGGAAGAAGGCTCACTGCCTGCTCTATCGCGTTATTATGCCGTATGTTCACAGCAGATTTTCAATGTTTTAAAACCTTATGCTCCATCATTTTCGTATAATGCCGAACTGGTGAAACAATTAAATGCAGAAATGCAGGAGAAGATCAGGGAAGTTGGCACAACAATAAAATAATCAATGATTTGTATATTTTTTTAAGATCAGATATTAAAGAAATTATTATGAAGACAAAAATGACAATATTGCCAATACCGCTAATAACAATGATTATATTGTTGTTTTTCAGCATCGGCTGCACGAAAGACGATAACCTGCCTGGTCCGACAGGATTCAGGAATAATACAACATTCGACAGAACAATAATCCCCAATACCATTTCTCCGTTTCCTCCGATAATTTATCCTTACGAAATTTCGAAATATTCCCGATATGGATATGGTGACTGGCACTTTGGTGATGGCATTGTCTATCAGAAAAGGCTGGATCTGATGCCAGCCGGCTATACAGGTGCTTCAGTCACAAAAGCTTCAACCCTTTTGAGCTTCTTCACCATGTCCGACATTCATCTTGTGGATGAAGAAACACCCGCCTCAGCCATATTTTACTCATACAAGGGAGGAGGTAGTCCATCTGGATATAATGCGTCCATGCTTTTGACAACCCAGATGCTCAATGCTGCTGTGCAAACAATAAACATCCTGAATAAGAAAAGTAAGATGGATTTTGGTATCTCCCTGGGTGATGATTGCGACAACTCTCAGTACAACGAATTAAGATGGTTCATCGATATTCTTGACGGCAAGCCAATAAATCCCGATTCCGGGGTTAAGGATGATCCTATCCCGGGTCCGGAAAATGATTACCAGGATTTATTTCAGGCGGAAGGACTTGATAAGTCAATCGCATGGTACCAGACACTGGGCAACCACGATCATTTCTGGAAGGGTTCATACCCCGTTACTGATAACTATAGGCCAAATTATATCGGTTTGGATATCATAAATTTAGACAAACCACTAACTGGATTGGATGGCAGAGGATATTACATGGGATCAGTTGACGGACGAACACAATATGGCGACATAATAGGAGCAGGCGCTACTAACGATTTCAAAATTCCTCCACAAGTACTTGCAGCCGATCCAAACCGCCGTTCACTAAAGAAAGAGCAATGGATGAACGAGTTTTTTACTACAATTTCAAATCCGGTTGGCCATGGATTTAGTCAAAACAATGTGACCACGGGATTTGCGAGCTATACCTTTGAGCCTAAATCAAACTTGCCTGTTAAGGTAATTGTGCTCGACGATACCCAGCTGGACAGTGATCCAAATATGGGCGGATATGCACACAGTTCACTTGATCCGGAACGTTTTCAATGGCTTGGCAATGAACTTGATAAGTGTCAGTCTGAAGGTAAACTTGTAATTATCGCCGCACACATACCAATAGGAATTGGCCCCGGCTTATGGAACCCGGCAGCCCTGGTGACAGAGCAGCAATTAATTGATAAGCTTCATACCTACCCGAATCTCCTGATGTGGATATCAGGCCATCGTCATCTTAATTCAGTTACGCCACAGCCATCAAAGGATCCGACACATCCTGAACTCGGTTTCTGGGTGGTTGAAACTCCATCTTTAAAAGAATTTCCCCAGCAGTTTCGCACCTTCGATATCGCCCGCAACAGTGACAATACAATTTCAATCTTTGCTACGACGGTTGATCCTGTTACACAACCGGGCTCGTTACCTGCGCTATCGCGTACTTACGCTGTGGCATCTTATCAGTTATTCAACTATCAGATTTCTAATTTGCCTTCCGGCGCCTATAATGCTGAGCTTGTCAAGCAATTAAGTTCTGAAATGCAGGCTAATATTCAGAGCTACTAATAATTAAAAAATCTGTAATCAATAATTTTAAATGAAAAGTTATGAAAAAGACAAACCAATTAATTATTCTCTGTCTGTTGGTTGTTACAGCGATTCAGATATCCTGTGAACGTGATGATTCAGGTGAAACACCAATTTATGGACAGAAAACTTTAGAGTTGATCAGTATTGTCGAAAATAATCCAACAATTAAATCATTGTTACTCAAATCAATTGACCAGGCAAAGGTGGTCAACCCGGATAAAAATACAAATCCGGCTCAAACCCTCGCTGAATATTATGATTTTGTTACCTGGGCTGAGACCTGTATGCCATGGAGTATTCTTCCCAATACACCATACACATCATTGTATGATAAAATAGATCAGAGCCTGAACTATTTCTATTTTATAAATGACCAGCCGCTTACAGAACTTGAAGGTCAGGGATTGTATAATAACTCTCTTCAATATGTAGCGCCTTACAGCGATTGGCTTGTAAGTTTCAATAAAGCGTGGGGTTTGTATCTGGATACGCCTGAATCGTGGAAAGATGAATATTATCGATTAGCGCTTACCGATAATAAATTTGGCCTGTCGGCTGGCTGGTATGAAGATCCTTCTAAGTGGAAAACGTTTAATCAGTTTTTTGCAAGGTATCTTAAGTCGCCTGATAAACGGCCAGTTACCTCCCCCGACAACAGCACAATTGTTGTATCACCGGCAGATGCTATACCTCAGGGCGTATGGCAGATAGATGCCAATTCAGAATTGACTCAGAAAAAAGGAGTAGCCATTAAATCCGGAACATTAAAATCAATTGTAAAATTAATCGGAGACGACAGCCAGTATAAAAATGATTTTGCCAATGGAATAATGACCCATACTTTTCTGGATGTACAGGACTATCATCGTTACCATTTCCCTGTGGGCGGAATAATAAAGGAAGTGAGAAATATTGCCGAACAGGACGCAGTAGGCGGTATTATAACCTGGGATCCAACCATTCCAAGATATCTGTTTGATCCTATTACAGTTTCCGGATGGCAATCGATTGAAACAAGAGGCTGCGTAATAATTGAAACTGAACTATACGGTCTGGTAGCCATACTTCCGATAGGGATGTCGCAGATATGTTCGGTAAAATTTGAGGAAAATATTCACGCAGGTACGAGAGTGAATAAAGGTGATATGTTAGGGTGTTTTCTTTTTGGAGGTTCTGATATTGTAATGATTTTTCAACAGAAAGCCGGATTTGCACTGGAACCAGCTAACGGTGGGAGTGGCGAATCTTATCAACATATACTCATGGGTGAAAAATACGGGGTGTTGACAGGATCGAAATAGTAATAACGATCATGGATTTAATAAGTTAGCATTAATCTCATTCCTGAAAAATAATTAAATTAAGGCAAAATTGAAAATTTTAAGCTTTATATGTATGGTGATGTTTATGAGTTTCTTAACCTCCTGCGAAAAGTCGTCTGATAATTCAGAAAATACAGGGATTAAAAATAAAACGCGAATAGTATGGAACGACGTACCATAGGCATTCATGAAAAGCTGTCTCTTTTAGAAAGCTTGCCGCTTAGCTTCCAGCACCTTACGGCTATGTTTGGCGCTACAATACTGGCCCCTATACTCCTGGGAGTTAATCCTTCCATCGCACTGCTGATGAATGGTATCGGGACTTTGATTTACTCCTGGGTTACCAGGGGCGGAATACCGGCTTACCTTGGTTCCAGCTTTGCATTTATTGCTCCGGCATTATTGATTATCAGTAGTTATGGAGGATATAATCATGCTCAGTCAGGATTTATCTTTTTCGGGCTATTCTTCGTTCTCATGTCATTTGTTGTTAAAAAGTGGGGCATAAGATGGATTGATATTGTTATGCCACCGGCAGTGATGGGAGCGGTGGTTGCAATTATCGGACTTGAACTGGCTCCGGTTGCGGCACAGCAGGCAGGATTGGCTCCTTTGCCAACAGCGATAGGGAAAGTAGTTGAACCATTCGTCATAGATGGCGACATAATAATAGTTTCAATGTCAACGCTTTGTATTGGCATATTTGGTTCCGTGATGTTCAGGGGGTTCATGCAGGTGATCCCGATTCTTATCGCCGTTGTTGCCGGTTATTTGGTTGCAGTCCTCACAGGAAACGTCAATACTACGGCAATCAGCGATGCATCATGGCTCGCCCTCCCTGAGTTTAGTGCACCTGTGTTCGATGTGAACGCGATCTTTATTATTGCCCCTGCATGCATAGTTGTGCTGGCCGAACACATCAGCCATCTTATAGTCACCGGCAGAATCACAGGGTCAAATCTGATAGAAGATCCGGGACTGCACCGGTCCCTCCTTGGCGATGGTTTAAGTAATATCCTATCCGGTTTCACGGGTTCAACACCAAATACCACATACGGAGAAAATATTGGTGTTATGGCAATAACAAAAGTTTATTCTGTTTGGGTAATACGCGGAGCAGCAGTACTTGCGGTCATTTTTTCGTGTATTGGCAAGGTTTCAGCGGCTATTTCAACCATACCGGTGCCTGTGATGGGAGGAATAACTTTGCTGCTGTATGGAATAATTGCCGTACAGGGCATCAGGATGCTTGTAGAGCAAAAAGTTGATTTCAGCAATAACCGGAATATGGTATTAGGCGCAGTTACCTTTGTAGCGGGTATAAGCGGGGCAGGAATAAGTATTGGATCGGTACAACTTAAAGGTATGGCTCTGGCCGCTGTGGCCGGTGTTGTTTTATCCCTGACTTTCTGGTGCTTTGATAAAGCCGGAGTGTTGAACAGCAAGGTTTGATACCTGGCTTATTATTAAAATGAAGATCAATTAAGTATTAAAAAGTTATCAAATGAAAATTAGCAACATGATTTTATCATTTCCGACAACAGCCATTCTGTTAATGCTTTCAAGCAGTTGTGTGAAGGATGAAACGTTAATATCAAGCTCACTCGACAGGTTAAACTGGTCTGAAAGAAACTTCAGTATGCTGAACCAATTGATAAATGATTATGGTATAAACGGAAAATATTATAACAATAACAAAATTCCGTATGTAGTTCTTGACTGGGATCAGACCTGTGCCCACTTCGATGTTGAGGAATCAGTGATGCGATACCAGCTGACTAATCTCCGGTTTAAAATGACGAAAGATCAATTTCAAAATGATATACTTAAAGACAACATTTACGGGGTGACAAAATTGTCAGAAGCTTATCAAAATATACTTTTTACCGATATTAATATTGACCTTGTGAATGACTATAATTTCTTATATGACAATTTCATAGGATCAAATGGACCAATGTCTTTTGAAGAAATAAAGGCGACTCCCCAATACAGCGACTTCATCACGAAAATCCCTTTTTTGTACGATGGGTATTGTGAAACCTCAGGCATCGGAGCTGATTATGGTTATCCCTGGCTGCTATATTTATTGGCCGGACATACAATAGATGAAGTGAAGTCTTTGGCCAAAGAAGCTATTTCTAATGAGCTTGGCAACAAATTAAGCAAGCAGACCTGGCAATCTCCGGCAGGTCTTCAAACAAACGCAGGTATAGTGAGCTATTCCTATAAATCGGGGTTACGGGTCTTTCCTGAAATGCAAAACCTTATTTCTACATTTAAAGCTCATGGAATTGATGTATATATTGTATCAGCAAGCTATAAGCCAGTTGTAGAGGTATTCTCAGGTGTTGGAAATTATGGTTACAACGTACCTTCTGAGAATGTTATTGCTATGGAACTTGAAACAGATGACGCAGGAAAAATTCTGCCTGAATATAAAGCAGGATGGATTAAAACTCAAAGACAGGGTAAGGTAGATGCAATTTACAAGGTAATTAAAGAGGGCCCTGGCAAAAACCGGGATCCGCTGTTTTCGGCTGGTGACAGTGATGGTGATTATGAAATGTCAACTCTCTTCCCCGATATGAAACTGACATTGATCTGGAACAGGGTAAAAGGGGGGGATATTGGAAAACTTTGCAAACAGGCTGTTGATGAAATGAATAGTTCTGCACCAAGATACATTCTTCAGGGACGAAATGAAAATTCAGGAATGGTTTTGCCATGCTCCGAATCTATTCTTCTGGGGAAAACTGAACTGCAATTACTTTATTGAAGATGAAGGCAGAAATTTCTTAATGTAAAGAGAAAATAAATTCTTCAAGCAGACTTTTGTCCCTGCTGAGGCGGGATCTTCGCTAAGCTGCAACTTTTTACCTTTATCTTTTGTCTGTATATAATATTTATCAATCATAAATATGGAAAAGTTAATAATTAATCGGTATTTTTGAAGTTGAAGTTTAACTCTGATGTTTAGGGATATTCAAATATTTATTTCATTATATCATTAATTATCTTATATTTATGAGTGTTCTGCTGAACAAGAATTCCAAAGTGATAGTCCAGGGTTTCACAGGAAGCGAAGGTACTTTCCACTCTACACAAATGATCGAGTATGGTACAAATGTCGTTGGCGGTGTTACGCCCGGCAAAGGAGGAACAACACATCTGAACCTTCCGGTCTATAATACTGTACGCGATGCCGTTGCCGCAACCAATGCAGATGTCTCTGTAATCTTCGTTCCGCCTCCGTTTGCCGCCGATGCCATCCTTGAAGCTTCAGATGCCGGAATCAGTCTTATTGTTGCTATAACTGAAGGAATCCCTGTTGCCGAAATGGTTACGGTAAAGAATCATCTTAAAAAATCGAACAGCAGGCTTATCGGACCAAATTGTCCGGGGATAATAACACCGGGTGAGGCAAAAGTCGGAATAATGCCAGGCTTTATACATAAAAAAGGCACTGTTGGAATCATATCAAGGTCAGGCACTCTGACCTATGAAGCCGTCGACCAGGTTACCAAGGCAGGACTGGGACAGTCGACCTGCATCGGTATCGGTGGTGATCCTGTTGTGGGTACAACCACTCTGGATGCTGTCAAATTAATGATGGAAGATAAAGATACAGAGGCTATTATTGTGATAGGTGAAATAGGCGGGAATATGGAAACAGAAGCTGCCGAATGGATCAGGGATAATGGTACTAAACCGGTAATCGGTTTCATAGCAGGACAAACAGCTCCCAAAGGCCGGAAAATGGGACATGCAGGAGCGATAGTAGGAGGGAAGTCCGATACCGCTGCAGCAAAAATGGAAATTATGAAGAATTGCGGAATCCATGTCGTACAGTCTCCTGCCGACATAGGGATAACAGTTAAGAAGGTGCTTGAAGCATTGTAAGACTTTATATATATTTGCACGAATCTAAATTTTAACAGGAAATGAAATTACTTGAAGGAAAAACTGCACTTATAACGGGAGCTTCCCGCGGAATTGGCAAAGCAATTGCCCGTAAATTTGCCATGGAAGGTGCCGATATTGCAATCACAAATATCTCGGATGATGAAGAATTCACAGAAACGGTAAGGGAACTTAATGCTCTGGGAATTAAAGCAAAAGGTTATGTGTCAAATGCAGCAAGTTTCAGTGATTCCCAGAGGGTTGTAGATGAAATTGTAGCCGACTTCGGAAAGATTGACATCCTCGTGAATAATGCAGGTATAACCAAAGATACACTGCTGATGAGAATGTCCGAGGAACAGTGGGATGCAGTTATTGCAGTCAACCTAAAATCGGTTTTTAACCTGACTAAGGCCGTTATTCAACCGATGATAAAACAAAAAAGCGGTTCAATAATAAATATGAGCTCTGTCGTTGGCGTACAGGGTAATGCCGGACAGAGCAACTATTCAGCCTCAAAGGCCGGAATACTTGGTTTTACAAAGAGTGTCGCCAAAGAGGTTGGCTCCAGAAATATCAAATGCAATGCCATCGCACCCGGTTTCATCATCACAGAAATGACTGATAAATTACCGGAAGACGTGAAAAAAGAATGGGCAGAAAGAATTCCTCTTCGTCGTGGCGGAACCCCTGATGATGTGGCAAATACGGCTTTATTCCTCGCCTCGGAATTATCCTCTTATGTAACAGGGCAAACAATTCACGTTTGCGGAGGAATGTTAACATAAAATTATTTTAAGAAATATGTCATTTTAAAAATATTTTGTATATTTACAAAACCGCAGGGCGTCCATCCTTTTAGCACGAGGAAATGCAGCGAGACATATTTATTCCACACTTATTTTAAAAGGACGCCCTGCTTCTTTTTCTAATACAGTCTCAAAATCAATGAGTTATATTCTTTTTATTCTTATTCTCGCAATACCTGTTGCCGGTTTTGCCGTCGACAGATACCTCGATTACCTTAATTCAACAATGTGGTCCGATACATTGCCTGATAAGCTTAAAGGCATCTGCGATGACGAAGAATACCGAAAAACTCAGAGATATAACAAAGACAATAAAAGGCTGTCACTTTGGTCTTCTTCTTTTAACCTGGCTATAGTACTTGCCATGATAGCCTCCGGGGGATTTGCCTTTACCGACTCGGTTGCCAGAAGTTTAAGCCCCAACATGATTATCACTGCCCTGATTTTCTTCGGCATACTTGGATTTGCATCCGATATTATAAATATCCCCTTCGGCATTTACGATACCTTCGTGATTGAGAAAAAATACGGTTTCAATAAAATGACAGTCAGTACTTTTATTACGGATCATCTGAAATCGTGGTTAATTGCAATTTTAATAGGAGCTCCGTTGCTTGGCCTTATTTCCTGGATTTATTACAAGACAGGCAAAAATTTCTGGATCTTTGCCTGGATTGTTATAACCGTTTTTTCCGTTTTCATAAATTTCTTTTACTCGGAGATTATTGTCCCTCTTTTCAATAAACAGACTCCTCTTGCGGAAGGATCGCTCAGATCAAAAATTGAGCTCTTTGCGCGGGACAAAGGTTTCCGTCTTAAGAATATCTATGTCATCGACGGATCGAAGCGAAGCACGAAGGCTAATGCATATTTCTCGGGGTTCGGACCGAAAAAAAGAATAGTTCTTTATGATACCCTTGAGAATGATCTGACTGAGGAAGAAATAGTTGCAGTGCTTGCTCACGAAGTCGGCCATTACAAAAAGAAGCATGTTATTGTGAATCTTGTGATTTCGGTTTTTCTGACAGGTCTCATGCTGTTTCTTTTTTCCCTGGTCTCAGCCAGCCCGGCTTTGGCAGGCGCCTTGGGTTCGGAACAGGCCAGTTTTCATCTGGGCTTAATTGCTTTCGGTATTTTATACACCCCTTTGGCACTAATCACGGAGCTTCTTACTAACCTAATATCGAGGAAAAACGAATTTGCAGCCGACCGGTTTGCAGGAGAAAATTTCAAACCGGAGATCCTGGCAAAGGCATTGAAAAAGCTGGCAGTTAAAAACTTGTCAAATATGCTCCCGCATCCGGCCTATGTTTTCTTCCACTATTCCCATCCGCCGCTTTTGAAAAGGCTTGAGAAACTGGAAGGAATTTGATTATATTTGCACCGCAAACGCCTCCTTAGCTCAGTCGGTAGAGCAGCTCATTCGTAATGAGCAGGTCGTGGGTTCGAGTCCCATTGGAGGCTCTCCTTCAGACCTCATAATATTCAGAACCGCTTAAAATCATGGATTTCAGGCGGTTTTGTTTTTAGCTGCCATCGCCACACAGAAGTATATACATATAACTCTTCATGATGCAGGTATTGCTTCGACAGGCTCAGCCACCGGTGGTGCGGTGGGTGAAATAGTGGCTTCGACAGGCTCAGCCACCGGGCTTGCGGAGTAAAAATCATTTGCAACATCGGTGCCTGAGCTTGTCGAAGGCATAGAAGCAGGGGTACCTGAGCCAGTTAAATGGAATTTCAAATGACATTATCCCTGGCTATTCTGCTGATAATGGATCTTGCATACAGGTTTTTTCCTGTTGAAGGATTTAACCAGCCATGGGTGGCTTATCAGAATCTTGGTGCCTGGGCAAATATAAAAATAGAAGGTGTCGAGAAAACAAGTATCTGGGCATCAATAAATGCTTTTTCTACTATTGCACATACTGTATGGGGAGTTCTTTGCGGGAAACTGTTAATGAGTTCTAAACCTGCCGGAGAGAAGATCAAACTGCTTATAATTGCAGGTGTCGCAGGATTAGCTATTGGCTACTCTCTTGATCTCCTGAATATTACTCCTATAATCAAAAAAATTGCCACAGCATCATTCGTATTTACCAGTGGTGGTTATGCAATTCTTGCCCTTACATTCTCGTACTGGCTCATTGATGTTAAGAAGATCTTTGTAAATGGCTCAAAAATGTTTAGAATAGTAGGAATGAACTGTATCTTCATCTACGTCTTCTTTGAGTCAGGAGGAGCGGGCCTTGTCTATAAAATTTTAACTCCATTCCCGACAACTGTTTTCTCATGGGCGGGTGAAATAACTGTCGGAATTATAACAAGTTTAATGGTTTGGGCATCTTTATGGTATCTCTGTTACTGGCTTTATAAGAACAAGCTGTTCATGAAGATATGATGAGAGCATTCCTTTTATCAGTACTTACAATTAGCATCTTTTTATTGTTAAGTTGCGGAACAGGAAAAAGTGACAGGAAGTCAGACGAAAAAAATGTCGCGGCTGATGCTGCTATCACAAGGAAGAACATTTCTCCGCATTAATGTATGCTGCTTCTGAAGGACAGCTGGAAGTTGTAAAACTGCTATTGTCAAATAAAGCCGATCCGTCACTGAAAGACGTTGATGGAGATGATGCTCTTGCTTTCGCTAAAAGCAACGGACATGCAGAAATAGTACTATTGTTACAGACTCTGAAAAAATAATAATCAAAAAGATTTGTCAATTTCTTCAGGAGGAGTATAATCTGAAACAAGCTTGGCTTTTACGTACTTTTCAATCTGGGTGTCACACTCTTTGCGCAGTCTGTTCAGGACATCATTATAGGCAGGGTCCTGAGCCAGATTTTTTGTTTCAAGTGGATCATTCCGCAGATCATATAGTTCTTCAGGCGCTTCAATAAACCTGTATCTGAAGTACTTCCATTCTTTGGTCCTTATACCTTCGCTCGAAGGAATTTCAGGCAATTTCCAGAGGTGTTCGAATAAGATTTCTTCCCTTACCTTTTCTGGTTTTTTATTCCTGACATATGGCATAAGGCTTATTCCCTGATATTCTTCAGGAATCTCAACACCTGCAATATCAAGGATTGTTTTGGCTATATCTATATTAAGTACCATATCGCTGATATCGCTGTGTTTTTTTGCTCTCGGATCAAAAATAATCAGGGGAACATGCAGTGAATTATCATACATCAGCCATTTGTCAGCAAGCTGCCGTTCAGCCAGGAAATACCCGTTATCGCCCATTAAAATTATAATAGTATTTTCTGCAATACCTTTATCTTCAAGCACTTTTCTCAGTTCGCCTATTTCATCATCTATTTCAGATATCATTCTGTAATAACCTTTAATGCTCTTCTGGTATTTTTCAGGAGTATCAAACCGCCATGTCCAGCGCAACCTGCTATAGCCTTCCCTGACCTCTTTTGGCAAAGCCATAAAGTATTTATCCTCTCTTAAAAGAGGATCTGGTATGGTAATATCAGAATACAGTTCATCAGATTTCTTCTGCCATATATACTGCACCGGTGCATTGTCGTGAGCATGAGGTGCGCTGAAGCTTAATGAGAGACAAAATGGTTTATCCGCAGGAGCTTTTTTAATGAACTCCTGTGCCTGATAACCTGTATACCTGGTCAGATGAACAGTATCAGTTCCAATGGTTTTGAAAAAGTAACCCCGTCTGTCAGGGAAGTTTCCATTACGATCGTAAATATCTGCAGTGTCGAATAGGTTTTCAGCGTTTTTATATGTTACTCCAAGTTTGCCAAAGAATCCGGTATTATATCCATTTTGCTTCAAAATTACCGGATAGCTGAGTTGCATGTAGGGCTCCTTAAGCGGACCCTGCTGAAAGGTATATCCATGAGTTCTTTCATACATGCCTGTAAGGATTGAAGCCCTGCTGGCAGCACTAATTGGTGTTGTAACAAAAGCATTTTTAAACCAGGTTCCTTCACTTGCAAGCTTGTCCATCTGGGGGGTACTGATGATTTTATTTCCTGCATAACCCATTGCATCCCAACGGTGGTCATCTGTAAGAATGAAAATTATATTTGGTTTACTCCCTGGTGTTGCCTCATGTTTCCCTGATGAACATCCTGAAATAC
>CAIMVD010000109.1 GCA_903844815.1 uncultured Bacteroidota bacterium
TATTCGTCCGAAACATTTATAAGATCAATTCCCTCCTTAAGTCCAAACTCAACCGAGTTCTTAAGACACCAGTTCCAGTCTTTTTCAATATTTGCAGCATTTACAACAAGAAGATATTTTTCTGCATTGAAGCGGTAAATAAGAAGATCGTCGACAATACCTCCCTGTCCGTTTGGGAAGCAGGTGTACTGAACCTTTCCGTCAGTGAGAGCCGATACATCATTCGATGTAATGTGTTGGAGATATTCCAGAGAAGAGGGTCCGGTGACCCAGAATTCACCCATATGAGAAACATCGAATACTCCGATGTTATTTCTGACGTTCAGATGTTCTTCAGTAATGCCGAAATATTCCACAGGCATATTATAACCAGCAAACGGAACCATCCTGGCGCCTGCTGCAATATGAAATTCGGTAAATGCAGTATTCTTCATTTCTGTTTTATTAATATTTTAACTTTTTACGATACCTCTATATCTTTAATTATCAAACAGATGGCTTGAGATAAAATAAAGGAATATTCTGTTTGATTCATTTTACTAAAAGCGCATCCTAAAGGATAATATGAGGCAAAGAAATAAAACCTCTTTCGCAAAAGTACTGATTAAAATCAGAACTCTTTAATTTTGATCTCAACCCTGCTGTTTTTTGCCCTGCCTTCTTTGGTGCTATTGCTTGCCGCAGGCATGAGAGAACCGTATTGGGATATTTCGATTTTCGAAGCATCTATACCGTTTCTGACAAAATAATCCCTTACCGTTTTTGCCCTTTCTTCCGAAATTTTAAAGTTTAATGCTTCATCCTCTGACTTTTCGGTGTGCCCTGCTATATCCACCTTTATTCCGGGGTACTTCCTGAAGATTTCGAGATCATTGGCAAGGACTTTTAATGCCAATTCGTTAAGTGAAGTTTTTCCTGAATCAAAATAAATATTTTTAAAGTCAACATCCATGGGATCGGCAGGAACGGTTTCAGGTGCTACTGCAACAGGAGCCGGAATAGAAACAGGAACAGGGACCGGAATAGAAACAGGGGCCGGAACAAGCGATTTTAAAGAATCAGTAACAGCTACTGAACCATCAACTGCTGCAACGTCTATCCAGTCAGTAACATCCGAAACAGAAGTATCTGCTACAAATGGAGCAGCCGGAACAGGAACGGCAACCGAATCAACTATGGCCGGCAAAACTGCTGCAACCGGAACAGTATCCCTTACAGTCGCTGGCAGAGCACCTGCATATATATCAAAATTACCGAATCCTCCGCTTCTGTTTGAGACAAACCAGAACCTTCCGGGATCGACTGGTGAGGGATAGAAAAATATTTCATCCCACGGGGTGTTTACAGGATAACCATAATTGTCAGCCTCTCCCCATTTTCCGGTACTATCCCTGATGCTGTAAAAAATATCGAATCCTCCCATTGTATTATGTCCCTCTGAACTAAAAAAGAGAGTATCTCCTGTTTGAGAAAATCTTATGGATTCCTCATCATAAACAGTATTGATAGTGTTACCCGCATTCACAGGACTCGACCACTTATCATTCGCAGATTTTTTAATGAAATATATATCCCTGCCTCCAAGGTTATCCTTTCCCTGATCTGTAATGTACCATATCTCATCTTCCAAAGGGGAAAAAGTAAAGGAAGTCTCTCGCCCGCTGGTATTTATCCTGTAAGGAATGAGGCGCGGAAGACCCCATTTTCCGTTTTTGGTGACAGAAACTTTTATATCTCCTAGATTCTCTGAACCTTCATAAATATATAAGTTGTCATTCAGTTTATTTATAAAAAGCGGAGCTTCGCAATACTTTGTTGTGATATTTTTACCTGCGCTGACCGAATTTTCCCAGGAATCATTGTTTAGTCTGGAAACAAAAATATTTTCATCGAACTTATAATCTGAGTAGGCATCACTTGATTTTGGGGTCTCTCGTCGTGATGCAAAATATAAAACCTTTCCGTCGGAGGAAATTACTTCTGAATAATCATCTGCTGATGAATTTATACTGGCACCCATATTCTCAATGAGAACATTCAGAGTATCTTTATTAATATCAAGGGCCGAGGTGCATTCAGCTATGTGTTTTTTTGCCAGTTCCAGCTTTTCCACCTTCTTTTTCACGGGAGAATTAAGGTAGCCGTTGAGATTTTCAATAGCTTCATCATACCTTCCGGCAAACTGAAGTGCCTTGCCCGTAACAAACAGTATATCATTTGTTACATCCTTTTTAATACTGTATGCTTTCAGGAAAAGGTCTGCAGCGGCATCCTTTTTATCAGAAAGAAGGGCAGACACGCCCGCCTTGTAATTCAGCTCCGGATTTGAATCATTAAAATCAAGCGCCCTGAGGTATTCATCCAAAGCATATCCGTAAAATATTCCCTTACTTATAAAAAACTCATCCCCCTTTTCAACATGTTCCCATGCTTCCTTAAAACCAGCTTTCTCAGTTTTAAATTCCTTCCTTCTGATATCAACATTGGTCTGGGCCTCTGTTGCTGATGTAAATAGAACAAAAAGAGCGATTAACAAAAAGGCATTGTTTCGCATAAGATCCGATTTATGTTATCATAAAAGTAGAAAAAAAATCTCATTTATTAACCGTTTCTCCACTAATACGCAAAGCAATCAGAAGCCTCTGAAGGAAAATATATATATTTGCCTTTAATTCTTTTTGGAGGAGTGTCAAACATTTTTAACTGTATAATGGATTACAAATTTATTCAACTCGAAATTCTTGAATCTGTGTCTGAGGGTGACCCTGAAATCATCAGGGAAATCGTGGATATCTTCAAAAGCCAGTCAAATGAGATCTATGAAGAGATGAAAACTCTCCTGTCAGAAAAAAACTATGACGCTCTCGGATTACTGGCCCATAAGGCAAAGTCGTCCGTTGCAATAATGGGAATAGCCGATCTTGTAACAATGCTTAAGACTTTTGAAATAGAAGCGCGGAAGGGTCTTGAAACAGATAATTATAAATCATATATCGAGAGGTTTAAAACCGAGGTTGATGCTTCTTTGGTGGAACTGGAAGATCTGATAATGAACATGTCAGCCATTGATGATGATAAGGACTGAACAGAAGGATAAAATTGAAATCATTGCTTTTTCAGTGAAAAAAATAAACGCCTTTGTCACTGATAAGATTCGGGAAGATATTATTAATGTAATCAGTAATTCGAATCCGAAAGTGATAATTGATCTTGGCGGAGTGGAATATATTGATAGTTCCGGATTCGGGTGTTTCCTTTCTGTAATGAGGGCCGCAAGAAATAATTATGGAGTCCTGAAGTTCGCTAATCCGGAGCCAGGGGTAAGGGAGATGTTTGAGACTCTGCATCTTCACACAGTCTTTCAGATTTATGATAATGTAGATTCGTGCGTAAAATCCTTCAGCCCGTTATGAGTAAAATCACCTGGAAACCTGGCACAATGATTTATCCGCTTCCTGCTGTCATGGTCAGCTGCGGATTATCGCCGGAAGAGTTCAATATTATTACAATTTCGTGGACCGGCACCATATGCACTGATCCTCCTATGTGCTATATTTCAGTAAGGCCCGGTAGATATTCCTACGACATAATCCGAAGGAACGGAGGATATGTAATAAACCTCACCACAAAGGAACTTGCATTTGCTACTGACTGGTGCGGTGTTAAAACCGGTTCCAGACATAAAAAGTTTGAGGAGATGGGGCTTACCCCCATAATGGCTTCAAAAGTAAATGCACCATATATCGACGAGTCTCCTGTAAATATCGAATGCCTTGTAAAGGATGTTATTGAACTGGGATCGCACCACATGTTTATTTCGGAAGTTGTTGCTGTTCAGGCTGATGAGAGGTTTTTCGACGCTAAAACCGGACAGTTCAGTCTGAATGAAGCTGCCCCGATATGTTACTCCCACGGAAAGTACTATGAGACAGGCAGCCTGATTGGCAAATTCGGGTTCTCAGTTAAAAAGAAAAAAACCAGGTAACCGGAGCTCCTGGAAATTCCCGGGATAAAGGCTCAAAATCTGTTACCCATAACTATTGCGATTATAGTCTTAATTCATATCTTGAAGACCGGAATAATTAACCTTTAAAAATGAGCGAGAAGATTCTGGAAACCCTGATGCAGCTGTTTGCCATTATTGCAAAACCTCAGAGTAATGACGCTGAGCGGAAGGGTATTGTTGAAGTATTTCTCGGAAGGCTTCTAAACCAGGAACTTGTTGACAAATACATTTCTATTTACGAAAAGGATTACAGCGAGGCCAGAAAAAAGCTTTTGAAGAGTTCGCCTGAAAGGAGAGAAGGTGCTATCGCTATCAGAATAAGAAAGTTGTGCAAGGAGATTAATGAACAGGGACAACTCGATCACGAACAGAGAATTGTAGTGGTCATTCAGGTTCTTGAATTTTGCAAATCGGGCGGACAGGAGATAAGTCCCATTGAAAAGGGTTTTATCAGTACCCTTGCAGAGGGCTTAAACATAACCCAGGTTGAGTTTGATTACATAGAAGGATTCGTCATTAATCCTTTCAGCAGGATACCCTCATCAAATACCATTCTGGTAATAAACAGCATAACAGATTTTAGTCCAAACGGGGCAAAACATTTATTCAAGGATCTCCTTAAAGGCAATATCTGGATTCTTTTTGTACCGTCGATAAAAAAATATTTTGTTCGGTTCAGCGGATCAGGGGAACTATCGATGAACGGTCAGTTATTGCTTGAGGAGAAGGTATATCCTTTCAGCGAGGGTTCATCTATAAAAGGATATAAGATCTCACCTATTTATTATTGGGATGTCACTATGCAATTCCTCAAAGAGGAGTTTCTGGAATCAAGGGTAGTTTATGAAGTCAACAACATTGAATACCGTTTCAGAAGCGGGAAAGTAGGTATTCATCATATGAGTTTCAGGGAGGAGTCGGGAAGGATGGTTGGCATCATGGGTGCAAGCGGTGCCGGCAAATCCACTCTTCTGAGTGTTCTCAATGGAAGCAATGAACCTAATGACGGAGAAGTACTTATAAACGGGACAAGCATTCACAGGGAGAAGGAAAAAATAAAGGGACTCATTGGCTATGTTTCACAGGATGATCTCCTTATCGAAGAGCTGACTGTTTTCGAAAACCTTTATTACAATGCAAAGCTTTGTTTCGACAATCTGAACGAACAAGAGATTACAGAAAGAGTTGACGGAGTACTTAAAAATCTTGGGTTATATGAAATAAGGGACATGAAGGTTGGAAGTCCCCTGAACAAAAAAATAAGCGGCGGCCAGAGAAAGAGACTTAACATCTCCCTCGAACTGATTCGCGAACCGGCGATCATGTTCCTGGATGAGCCTACTTCGGGCCTCTCTTCCCGTGATTCTGAAAACATACTCGACCTGCTGAAGGAACTGGCCAGGAAGGGCAAACTGCTTTTTATTGTAATTCATCAACCCTCGTCGGATATTTTCAAGATGTTCGACAAACTTATCATACTCGACACTGGCGGATATCTTATCTATAACGGAAATCCAATCGACTCTATTGAATATTTCAAGAGGAAGATCGACCAGGCTAATTACAACGAAAGCGAATGTTATGTATGCGGCAATGTAAATCCTGAACAGATTTTTAATATCGTTGAGACCAAAGTTTTTAATGAAAGCGGCCAGCCCACTGACATACGAAGAATATCTCCGGCCGACTGGAGCAAACATTATAAGAGAGAGAAACATGATGATGAGCTTATTCCGGGAACAACCATTCCTGAGATAAATTTCAAGACTCCAAACAAGCTGAAACAATTCATTGTCTTTATACAACGTGATGTCCTTTCAAAGTCGGCCGATACCCAATATCTCCTGATAACACTCCTTGAGGCTCCTGTTCTGGCGTTTTTCATGGCTTTTCTTATAAGGTACTTTGATGAAAGCGTAAAAGATCCCCATTATTCGCTGTATGAAAACAGCAACCTGCCGGTGTATTTATTCATGTCGGTAATAATTGCAATCTTCATGGGACTTACTGTCAGTGCCGAGGAGTTAATAAAAGACAGGAAAATACTAAAAAGGGAGGCGTTTTTAAACCTGAGCTGGAACAGTTACCTTATGTCGAAGGTACTGGTTCAATTTGGCATCTCTGCAATACAGGCGCTTTTCTTTGTACTAATCGGAAATTCAATAACCGGCATAAGGGAAATGCACTTCCAGTACTGGCTGGTGCTGTTCTCGTGCTGGGCCGGAGCCAATATGCTGGGATTAGTCATATCTGACAGTTTCAAAACAGTGGTTACAATTTATATTCTTATCCCTTTTCTGGTCATCCCCCAGATCATCCTAAGTGGCATAATTGTGAAGTTTGAGAAGCTGAACCCAAACATATCATCACCTGAAGCTATACCCGTATATGGCGAACTGATTACTGCACGGTGGGGCTATGAAGCACTTGCTGTAAAGCAGTTCATGAATAACAAGTATGAAACTGATTTTTACAGTTACGATAAGGCAAAGAGCAGGGGCAATTACATGAAAAACTACTGGCATGCAGAAATAAAGGAAAAACTCGAAACTATAATTACGGATCTGAATAACGGAAAACCAGCGAAGGTTTTCCAGAATGAACTGGAACTTGTATCTTATGAGATTAACAAAATAATGGCAGAAATCCCTGCCCTCAGGTTTAAATATGCTGCCGATCTTAGTCCGGAAAGGATTAATAATGAAGTCGCTACAGCAGCTTTGGATTATACTGAGTCGGTCAGAAGATATTTTGTTGCCTATTACAACCGAGCCAATGATCTGAAAGATTCTGTTATTAGCAGACGCCAGCAGGAAGATTCAGGAAGATTCCTTGATCGCAGATCGCATTATAGTAATAAATCACTTGAGGAATTTGTAACTGCAGATAACGACAAGGTAAAGATTCTTACTTTCAAGGGGCGGCTTATTCAGAAATTGGATCCGATATACAATGACCCGGAACCTAAATTCATAAGGGCGCATTTTTGCTCGCCGACAAAAAAGATTTTCGGATCAAAGATTGATACTTATACGGTAAATATTGCCATACTTTGGACAATAACGATCCTTCTTTATCTTGTACTCTATTTCAGGCTGCTAAAACGGTTTATAAATTCTGCAGGAGCAGGCAGAGATCTGTCCTTTCAGGGGAAAAACCACAGGAGAACCAGGTAGAAAATGATGAGGGACCGGTCGCTACCGGTCCCTCATCATTTTCTAATTATCGCTTTAATACCAATTAGTATCTATTCAACTATTTCAATCATTTTAAAGGGAACCCTGATTATCGATTCATAATCCTCTCCTGCTTCAAGCATGTCCTCGTCGTCTTCCTCATAAAACCAGTTTACTTCCACCTCATTCTTTGCCTTATGGATTGCCTCCAGCTTCTTAAATACGTCAAGGATACACTTCGAGGAGCTTGTATTGAAATATTCAAGACGAATATTTACAACGGTTTTGGCCATCGGCGACTCTTTGTAAACATCCAGCCAGTCAACAAGTGGCTTATAAAATTCTACTGAATTTTCCGGAATAGAACGCCCCTTTATTTCAAATATGCCTTCAACATCGTTAAATTTAACTGAAGGGGTTTTCGGTGTTCCTTCTATAATGATCGGTTCCATGTTTAGCAGATTTTAATATTTCTAATTTTCTTCAGTTACCAGAATATTAAGAAAGAAAAACGAGAATTTGTCATTATATTTTATAAACCTGTAATCAAGTTTATTACCCGTTTTTCTGGCAATATCCACCAATCCAAGGCCTCCGCCACCTTTCGCGGATATCCTCTGATGGTTTAGTATAAATTTGTACAATTCCCTGATCTCTTCCTGAGTTGACCTGTTAATTCTTTTTATCTTTTCTTCAAGCTTTTCCAAATTATCACCGAGAACAAAATTCCCTGTAATAATACGGTACCCGTTTTCAACCTTTTTCACTACCAGAACACCATATTTATCAGAGGTTTGATCCTCAAAGTCTTCTGGTACCCGATCGACATGATGATAAAGATTTTGCAGACTCTCAACAAGAACATTATATATCTTCTTCCTTAATTTCGCTTGTTCCCTTTCCTCAACAACCTTATCCTCAACTGTATCAAGTATACTATTGATTACATCCGAATCAACATTACCTTTATAGAAGAGGATAATATTACCGTCAGGCTGTTCTGAAAAATAATTCTCTATGTTAAAGCTCATTTAAGCTCCCTGTTTGATGAGGTAAAGTTTATTGAAACAAATATAAAAAAATAAAGTTCACAAATATAACTTATCCTCTTACGGTTTTATGAAATTTTGGTTTACTTTTTGATGAACACCATGTTTTTTGCTGATGAAAGTTGATTTGTACCATAAATCATGGATTATTTTTTTTTGATCCCTGGTACATTTCATATTTAAGAAGCGTACATTCGAGAGCCCCATTATAGAGCGTCCGCTTCACTTTCGCCTTAAGACCGACATTCTTAAGTGATTCTTTGTTAGATGTTATCAGCCAGGCTGTATTGCCCTGAAAACCATGTTTAAGGGTAGTTCCTATCATACCATAAAGCGCATCTGTCTCATCAGGTTGCAAACGCTGACCATAGGGAGGGTTAAGGAAAACAAATCCATTTTCATCACGAGCTTTAAGGTCTTTGAAATCAGCAACATCGATCGACACAACATTTTCAAGGCCTGCCCTTGAAACATTGGCTACAGCAAGCCGTGCCGCCTCAGGAAGGATATCGCTTCCAAAGATCTTAACAGGTGACGCTACAATTCTTTTGTCAGCCTCCTCCTTTATTTTATCGAATAGGCCGACTTCAAAATCTTTCCACCGCTCAAATCCAAAGAATTTTCTAAATTTTCCTGGGGAAATATTACAGGATATTAATCCTGCTTCGACCGGAAAAGTGCCTGAACCGCACATCGGATCAATAAGAGTTTCGTTGCCGTTCCATCCCGATATCATAAGTATTCCGGCCGCAAGCACTTCATTGAGGGGTGCGGCAGTCTGATCCTGTCTGTACCCCCTCTTAAACAACGGAATAACAGATGAATCAAGCGACACTGAAACCTGATCGTTGCTGACATGAAGATTAATTAGGATATCCGGATTTCCGGGATTTACCGAAGGCCGCCGACCGGTCTTCTTCCTGAAATAA
>CAIMVD010000110.1 GCA_903844815.1 uncultured Bacteroidota bacterium
AGGTCAGCAGCAATAGCGGTGCAATTAGCATCAGATAGTGCAGTTACGGTATAAGTACCTGCCGCGGCCGCCGTTATTACGTATGGATTAGCGCTTGTTGCATTAACAGTAACAGGAGTTGTCCCGTCGGTATATGTAATGCTCCATGGCTGAGTTCCGGTCAATGCAACCGATAGGTTAGTTGAAGAACCTGCACATATTGTTGCATTACCGCTGATAGTAGCAGTAGGCAGTGGGTTTACAGTTACAAGAGCACTACCTGCCGAAGTACCGGTACAGTTATTGTCACTGACAGCTGTTAATGTGTAAGTTTTGGTAGAAGCAGGAGAAACGGATATAATATGAGGACTGCTTGTAATACCTGTAATAGTAACGGGTGTTGTCCCGTCGGTATATGTAATGCTCCATGGCTGAGTTCCGGTCAATGCAACCGATAGGTTAGTTGAAGAACCTGTACAGATTGATGCATTACCGCTCATAGTGGCCGTAGGCAGGGGGTTTACAGTTACAAGAGCACTACCTGCCGAAGTACCGGTACAGTTATTATCACTGACAGCTGTTAATGTGTAAGTTTTGGTAGAAGCAGGAGAAACGGATATAGTATGGGGACTGCTTATAATACCTGTAATAGTAACGGGTGTTGTCCCGTCGGTATATGTAATGCTCCATGGCTGAGTTCCGGTCAATGCAACCGATAGGTTAGTTGAAGAACCTGTACAGATTGTTGCATTACCGCTGATAGTGAACGTAGGCAGCGGGTTAACAGTTACAAGTGCACTACCTGATGAAGTGCCTGTACAGTTATTATCGCTGACAGCTGTTATTGTGTATGTCTTGGTAGGAGCAGGAGAAACGGATATAGTATGGGGACTGCTTGTAATACCTGTAATTGTTACGGGCGTTGTCCCGTCGGTATATGTAATGCTCCATGGCTGAGTTCCGGTCAATGCAACCGATAGGTTAGTTGAAGAACCTGTACATGTTGATGCATTACCGCTGATAGTGGCAGTAGGCAGTGGGTTAACAGTAACCAGAGCACTTCCGGAGAAAGTACCGGTACAGTTATTGTCACTGACAGCTGTTATTGTGTAAGTTTTGGTAGAAGCAGGAGCAACGGATATAGTATAAGGACTGCTAGTAATACCTGTAATAGTAACGGGCGTTGTCCCGTCGGTATACGTAATGCTCCATGGCTGAGCTCCGGTTAATGCAACAGAGAGGTTAGTTGACGTCCCTGTACATATTGATGCATTACCGCTGAGAACCACTGTAGGCAGTGGGTTTGAAGTTACAGTAGCATTTCCTGTCATGTTAGCCGTACATGAAGTAGTGGCATCTGTAGCCACTACAGTATAAGTACCTGCCGCGGTCTGGTTCCCGAAGGAAATGGCAGATCCTGTACCAGCAACAGGAGAACCGACGGCAGAAGCACCGGTGTAAAGCTGGTAGTTGACACCTGACTGTGAACCTGATAGACCTATAAGAACTCCTGTACCACCGGTGCAATATACCCCTCCACCCGTGACGTTGTAAGCTGTAGGCAAAGGATTGACAGTTACAATTGCACTTCCTGTCATATTAGCAGGGCATAAAGCAGCTGATGTAGTAGCCCTTACTGTATAAGTACCTGCTGCAGTTTGGTTCCCGAACGATATGGCAGACCCTGTTCCCGCAACAACAGAGCCGACTGCAGAAGCGCCATTATAAAGTTGGTAATACACCTGACTGTGATCCTGCAAGACCAACCGCAATCCCTGCACCACCGGCGCAAAATGAGCCGCTTCCGGTTACGTTAAATACTGTTGGCAATGGATCAATGGTTATAATAGCATTTCCAGTCATATTAGCAGTACAGGATGCTGCAGTAGTTGTAGCCACTACTGTATATGTCCCTGCTGCAGTCTGGTTGCCAAATGATATTGCAGCCCCAGTGCCTGCTACAGGAGAACCCACGGCAGACGCGCCATTATAAAGCTGGTAATTAACACCAGACTGTGAACCGGAAAGACCAATAACAACTCCTGTTCCACCTGCGCAATATGCTCCGCCACCTGTAACGCTGTAATTCGTGGGAGTAGCATTTAAATTTATTGTAACGGCTTTGGGGCTGGCATTTATGTTGCAGAGATTAACAGAATATATTCTAAGTGTGCCAACTCCAAAACCTGAAAAATCCAGAGAAATTGAAGGAGTAGCTGTTATTACTGTAGGAGTTGTCGTTGAGGTCGGTAAAGTTATCCCTGTTCCGTTCTGACTTACTACTACTGTCCCTGAAGATCGGTTAAATGTCCAATAATATGAAGTAGCATTGTTGCCACCTGTTACTGAGAAAATTACATTAGTGGCTCCTTGGCAAACATTTAAAGGTGATGTAGGGAAACTACCAGTGGTTCCAGTTAATCCTAAAGTTGTAATTGTGGCTGCTGGAGTAGTAATACCACTTGTGCGCGAACAACCATTTGCATCAATTATTGTAGTTAACGTAAATGGGTATGGGGTCGCACTATAATTTATTGGACTTGGAACAGCATCAAAAGGAGTTCCACTTGTAACATTGGTATAAGTATAGGTATTGGGAACCAACGGACTTGTTATGATAAGTGTAAATGGCCCTTGGCCGGCTAAAGAGGTGAATGTTAGTTTCCCGGTTGTTCCACTGCATATTGTGCTACCTGTCAGTGATCCTTGGGATTTGGCATTTACCGTAACAGCAAGAATACTTGGACCACTTGTTCCGCAGTCATTTTTTGCGGCCACTGATATGTCTCCGCTTACAGAACCCGGAGTGACTGTAATAGAGTTGGTTGCTGAAGTACCTGTCCACCCGCCCGGCAGGGTCCATATATATGAAGTTGCTCCTGTTATAGCAGCAACACTATAGGTTTGCGAAACTCCCTCACATGTGGAATTTGGACCAGTAATTGCACCTGGTTGAGAGGGCTTACCAACCGTTATGGGCAATGTCAGTGCACTACTGGTTCCGCAGCCATTTATTGAGGTGGCAGTTACTGACAGAGTACCGGAGGTTGAACCTGCCGGGAAATTCATTGATATTGAATTTGAATTACCAGGAATTGGAGTTCCACTATAACTCCAATTGTATGTTACATTTGGATCGTTGGCAACTGAATAAACTACCCCGCTTGCACCAAGACATACCACAGGGGGTGATGCCGTAAATGCTGAGGGAGTAACAGGTGCCGGATTAATAACAAAGTTCACAACTTCACTTTGACAACCTGTAGTGGAACATTGGGAATAGAAGGGGAAAGACCCTGGCGTAGTATTATTTGGAATACCTGAATTGGCTTTTCCTATAGGATAGAAAGGAGTACCTGAGCCAATCTTTATTCCTCCTCCGGTATACCAGTCAATAGTACCAGTTAGAGTATATGAAACTGTAATCCTGATATGATCAATGTTTGCCGTCAGAATTGAACCACTAGAATTAACTGCAGCAACCTGGACTCCGAAATCATCGGAATTAATTTCAGTGGCTGTCCAGGTGGTACCCCACAAATTAGACATTCCTCCAAATGTCTGGTAGGCTTCTATTGTTGGCCATGCAGTACTTGGAGGAATATTACCTACTCTTCCAGATGTTTTTAGAAGTTGAATACGAGCATCGGAAACGCCAATTCCATTTGCCTGTCTTTCAATTTCAACCATTATACCGTTTATTGTGGCACCTGCTGGAATAGTGAACCCGAATTTTTTCGCATTTAGATAATAAGAAGTGCTCGAGTTTCCTCCGTTTTGCAGTGTTACCGTTGCATAGTTGTTTTCACTTGAATAAATATTTAATAGATTAGACCACTCAGAATTTGCAGGATTGTTGAAAACATCTGTAGTGTTTAAAGTAGGGCTCCTAAGTGAAATTTGCGATGAGTTCGGGCAAACTTCTGTAGAGGTTAAATTATCTGATTCACCAACGCAGATTATAGGAGCAGTTGCAATAGGTTTTTCATAGTTTGTTAGAACCACCTCGTCGTAAGAATCTGCACAAAAGGGGTTCTGAATTGTCCACCTCAATGTGGTACTAGATCCAACAGGTACTCCGGTAACTGTTGATGTTGGTGAGGATGGGTCTGAAATAGAACCAGGTCCGGTAATTGACCAAGTTCCTGTTCCTAATGTAGGTGCATTAGCTGCTAGTGTAAAAGTATCATCTCCACAATTGTTCTGGTCAACTCCAGCATCTGCAACAGTTTTTGGAATTACAGTAATTGTTGCGGATGAAGGAATTTCACAGCCGTTAAGTGCTATTGCTGTGAGAGTATAGGTTGTAGTCAGGGATGGAGATACAGGGTATGTCCCAGGGGAATTGCCTGCTGATGTCTCGAATGCAGCATCTTGAGTTGGACCTGTACTCCAGATTACATCCCCAGTGCCCGAGCCAGGTTTTGAAAATGTAATACTCCAGCTATTATATTTTCCAGTTATCCAGGTGTTCCATGAGTCGACAATTCTAAGAGTCCAGGGCCCATTAGGGTCAATATCAGTATCGAAAGAGCTTAAAGGCAAATAAGGACGATAAATTCCTGTAAATGGGGTTGTTCCAGTAGTAATGTTTTGTCCGGCGTCACTGAATGTAGTATTTGTAAAACCAGGTGTTGCACCTCCATTGTGCATTAATAATGGTACTACTCTTCCCACTGTGTATGATTGAGTAGGAGTTGTTCCACCATATGTTACAGGAAATATAGTAGAGGTTAATTCAAAAGGAGGAATTAAATACATTTCCACCTCTTGTGCTCTTGCATGATCCACATTGACAGTTACTGTAATAGTTACACCATCAAGCGAAGAGAATGGAAGGTTTTGGATAATTATTGTTTTATCCAAAATCCCAAGAGGGGAACCAGCCATAAAATCCACAAATCCGTTATTTGCAGATTCAGGGGTTGTTATAATCACAGGAGGTTGTATGGGAGTTGAGCCTGTAATTTGTGTAGATTCTCCATAACAAATTGTTGAGGCATCCGCTGTAACAGAACTAGTTGGAGCTGCGTTTACAACAATGGGTTTTACTACTGTATTGATACATCCAAGGCCATCAGTTAATTGGTAAGATATAACCGCACTCCCAGTAGATAAGCCACTTACAACACCAGTACTACTGTTTACAGATGCTACACTTTCATCATTACTTGACCAAACTCCACCTTCTGGAGAACTTAGCAGAGGGATTGTCAGGTATTGACATACTGAGGAGGGTCCTGAAATGTTAGCCAAAAAAGGGGATGGATTTACAACAACATCTGAATTAACTGTGCTAGAGCATCCGTTTGAGTCGGTGCCAATAATTGTGAAAGTTGAAGTTTGTACATTAAGGGTTTTATTATATAATACCCCTGAAATTTCAGTTGGATTTATTGGTCCAAGAGTTTCCATTCCAGACAAGTTCTCCGGATTGGATCTAATCCACTGCCAGGTTGTAATAGATGAGCCTGAGAAAGTTATTGCTTCGAATGGCACATCAGTACATACCGATTGTGTGGAACGGTTAGTAGTTAAGATGGGATGAGCATTAACGTAGAGTGATATGGAGGCATCAGTTGCAAGGTAAGACCCGCCCCCAGAATATTCTGCTTTTATAGTATGTGTTCCAGAAACAAGATTTGATGAAGTTGTAAAAGTTGCCACGCCATTTGTTACTGTTTCTGTTCCAAGCAGTATAAGGTTATCATAGAAACTAACAGTACCACTGGGTCCTGTCGACGGTTCAAGGCTACATGTAAGGGTTATATTAATATTATCGCAGGCAAGGGATGTTGTGACTGTAAGGGTTGGTGTTTGACCAAATGAAGTGGTAATCACCATCAAATGGAATACTATTAATAACACCAATTCTTTATAATTAATAAATATCTTCATTTAGTGAAAGTTAATTAATAATAACCTGCAATAATTATAAACCTTATTTATAAGTTTCTGTAAATAGAAAAATATCATACAACTTTAACTAAGGCTGCATAAGAATCATTGTTAAATACCCTATTGTAAAAACTAATTAATGCTATTGTTCTGATTTTAAAGACAGATAAGTAATTAATTCTAAATCTTATCAAGGTTTTATTACAGCTAAGATAGATGTATTTTGAAAACCAGTTCAGATTAGATGAGGCCCTTTTGACTAATATATCTAAAAATTACATCAACTACCTAATTTAATAATAGAGATAATAAACTCTTTTTGATTTCCGTATTATTAGTTACAAAAAAGTTTATGCCGATTTGAACGTAAATGATTTTAAATTATCTAAAGTTGAAGATGAATAAATAGAATTATAGAGAAGCTTCTTTTGGAAATTTCTTATAGATTAAACACAATTAAATAACATACATGCCTAATCTGATACTCTCAGGCACAAAAAATAGATATGTTAAATATTTCTTTATTTTACACATCGGACAGAGAAAGCAGCGCGCTTATCATTGTCGCCACTGCCCAGATTCCCACTGCTGTTTATCATGTACCTGTAAAATGCAAATGAAGTTCCTCCCTGTGTAGATGTCCAAAAGAATCCGTACCTCCCCATAAGGCCATATGTGCCATCCTGTCCGCGATCGCCTCCCGGAAGGGCAGTGAACCCTGTAGAATTTGTAGCTATGTTTGGACTGGCCCAACTAATAATACCGGTTTCCTTAAGTTTTCCTGCAGCTCCTATTGCACCACCAAGATAATTTGCGAGTGCAGTCCACTCAGCATCGGTAGAGACATGCCAGCCTGAAGGGCAAACATTTTTTGGGTTGGTAGATGCAATGGCATACCAGTTATATAACCTCCCATAAGTGTTTGAAAAGACAGGAACATTTGAGTAATCACTGTAAGCCCCGGTACTTAGTCCACTCCATGCTGTATTATCAGTAACATTAGGAATTTCCATTCCGTCGTTGTATTTTGTTGCTTTCAGGTTGGCTGCCATCCAGAATTTGTCATTTATCTTAACAACCGGGTATACATTAAAATCGCCGTCGGTGCAGGCAACGAATTCGAAGTTAATGTTCTTACTTGCAACGGGAACATCCATTACAATTGTTGTATAGTTCCCTGATTTTCCTGAGATTTTCAGTACATCGCCGGTAGTGTAGGCCATATCCACAGTTGCCAAAGAGCTACGGGTTGTTTTAGTCTCTTCCGGTGCAGAAGCCCTGACGACTGTGTTATCCTTTTCAATAGAGATTGATTCACTTGAAGCGCCGTTGCTTACAAGTTTTCCCGAGTAACGGAATCCTTTTCCCTTAACATCGACTATATACATACCTTTTTTGAGACCAGAAAGTCTGAAACCTGTCCGGCTGTTATCGAGGTAAACCTTCCTGATCGCAACAGGTTTTCCTGTAATTTCATATATTGTAATTACAGTTTCACCCTTTACTGGAGGGAAGATATCCAGGGTTGAATGATCGGTCATCGGATTTGGGTATATCCTCAATGCTGACGACGGGTTTTGATCAGGGGAGTTTACAGCAGTTGTTACCGAAAGATTCAGAATGTCGGTTCCTGAAGTAAGATTAGCGGTAGCCCCTGATGTCAGGTTGTCGACTTTAACCGAAGAAACGCTGGCCGAAGCCCCCGAACCGGTGAATGTGATCTGGTAGTTCTGAGCGCTTGCATGAAGCGTTGCAAGGATTGTAAGGAGGAGTAAAAGTTTCTTCATATATCTGCTGGGGTTAGGATGAATAAGCGAATTTCAGTTAATACAACATAATAATTATTGTATGGATTAAGGCAAAATATTCGACCGATAAAAATCAAAAAAATATTTCAATCATGCAACAAAAATCAATGAATCAGTAACTTTTAATGATGAACCATAATTTATTTTAAGTAAATGCTTCCATTTCGGGGACGAATGGGATTTATTTCCTTCTCCTCATCTCCCCCTCTCCCCATCTTTCATTTTTACCACGGAGTTCACGGAGTTAATCGGAGTTACACTAAGTGCATTTTTGTCACTACGATCTACGCTCTGCGCTGCAATTTTTGTCAAGACACCTTGAAAAAAACATTAATACCTATGACATCATAAAACGACTAACTCAAAATGACAAAAAAAGAAAATTTAATACGAGCTAAAATTATCAGGGGACTGGAAATAGTACATAAAAAATTAATCCAGACAAAAAAAGACAGGAATCTTGATTTGGTTATTTCAGATAATGGGAAGATTGTTCATATTCATCCCGGGGACTTATAGAATTCAATGGGATAAGTTCGACTAAGGTTCTTCTCCTCCCAGATACCCCCGGAAAATGTTATTCTGAATTAATCCGCCATTCTAATATGCTTACATTATGTTGTTTAGAGTGGATTAATGAGGAACCGGGTACCCCACTGGCGGGACGAGCTCACCGAAGGTAATCGCCAGGAAAATAGTATTTTCAATGACTCTTCGATAAGCTGAGGAAAAGAAATATGTGTGTCGGGGATGAAATAAAATGCATTATGGGCTAAAGCCCGGATCCGGTGTACATTGACTAACCCGGGCATAAATGCCCGGGTTAGTAGAAGCCGGGTCTGATGATCACTCACTAGCCAAGGCAATAATGTCCAAGGCAAGTAGAAACCGGGTTTGATAATCAATCACTAACCAGTGTATTAATATCAGGGTTAGTGGAAGTCAGGTTCCGATGATCATTCACTAGCCAAGGCAATAATGTCCAAGGCAAGTAGAAGCCGGGTTTGATGATCAATCATTAACCAGTGTATTAATGTCCGTGTTAGTTGAAACCCGGTTGAGTTAGCGCTAAAGACAGGAAAAACACCCATAGTGCATAAACTAATTGAAATTCTTGCATCATGTTACCGGATTAGCTAACTTTGCAATATGGAAGAAAGATACATAAGAGATATCTTCTACTTCAAGAGCTACTATTTGGACTTCTTTAGCACTCTAAAACCTGAAGTTAAAAGAAAGTTCAACTGGACTCTTAAATTGATTGGAACCATCGACAGAGTCCCAATTAAGTAATTCAGACATTTGGAAAATACTTCTGGAATATTTGAAGTCAGGGTTGAAGTCGGAACCGGTATTTACAGAGTTTTCAGTTTTTTTGATCAGGGGAAACTCATTATTCTGGTGAACGGTTTTCAAAAGAAAACTCAGACAACTCCAAAGGGTGAAATTGAACAGGCAGAAAAACTTAAAAAACAGTACTTCGATGAAAAAAAAGGAAAATAGTAGCCTTACATCTTTCGTGGATCATTTGGATAAGCAATATGGAAAAAAGGGAACAAAGGAAAGGGAAGAGTTTGAAGCAGGTTTTGAATCATTTAAACTTGGAGTCATGCTGCAGGAGCTTCGTAAGGAGCAGGGAATGACCCAGGAACAGCTTGCATTAAAATGTGGAACCACAAAGACGTATATTTCACGAATTGAAAATGACGCATCCGATATAAGACTCTCAACATTGACAAGAATAATTAGTGAAGGACTTGGCAGACATCTTCGGCTGACAGTTGAGAAATACTAACAGGGCAGAACTTTTTTTCCAGGTTTTCCTCTCCCCATCTCCCCATCACCCCATCACCCCATCACCCCATCACCCTTTTTCACCACGGAGTTCACGAAGTTACCAGTAGGTCAACCACTGCCGGCTAAAGAATTTTTTGCGACAATTAGTCTATTCGCTTCTTCGTATAACAATCC
Source organism: uncultured Bacteroidota bacterium (assembly GCA_903844815.1). Classification (GTDB taxonomy): domain Bacteria; phylum Bacteroidota; class Bacteroidia; order Bacteroidales; family VadinHA17; genus LD21. The sequence continues at coordinate 9,657 of CAIMVD010000110.1, forward strand.
ATCTCTTAAAAAACGGATCATCAATCGTGTATATCGATTTTTCCTTTAACAGAATTCCTTTTTGTGTCAAACGTTGAAGTGCACTGAACACAGTGCTCGTAGCGCCTGTTCCATATTGCCTGGAAAACTCATCAGATAATGGAGAAATGTCACTTGCCGACATGCCATTCAATACCGTCATATCGGTGCGATTAAGAGTATTCCATAGACGTTCATAATCATTGTCGTGACTCTGCACAATTTCATTTGCAGCTGCTTCAACGATATCGGAAGAAAGCCCTGATCGCACTAAGAGTTCCCAAACCGTTGAGGCCAGCTGTTGGGTGTAATATGGATGTGAATCTGAAATGCCCAGAATTTCCTCCGATAGTTCCTTGTTATTTGCAGTTATGTCCCCTAACTTTTCTTCAAGGAACAACCTGAATTTATCTTTTTTGATTTTGCCTAGCGTCATTAATGTTCCAAACCGGTAAAAAGAGGAGCTTTTTTTCTCAAAGATCTCCCGTATCATTGATTCACTGCTTCCCATAAAAATATAATTAATATGCTTCTGATTCTGCATCACAGACCTTAGAAACCGATCAAGTGAGGTGTCAATTCTGAAAATATCCTGGAATTCATCAAGAACCACTATCATCTTGTTTTCATCGGTTGACAGCTTTTCAATTAGATTTAAGACATCTTCCAGGGGTGTAAATTCACCGGAGCCAGGCTTAAAGGATATTTCGGGTTCTCCTGTCACCGGGTTAATTGTTACTGTGGGTATAAGCCGGAATGACTTTAGATAACTTTTCAGCTTTTGAACAGGATAAATCCTGTAAATCCTTTTAAGAAGCTGTGATGCAAAATCGTCTGCCGATAGTACAATCTGAATGTCGAGAAAGAGATAGTTACGTTTCGATTCATTTACAATTTTTCTTATAAGACTCGTTTTTCCAAATCTTCTGGGACTTATCAGAATGAGATGGTTTTCTCCTTTTATATAAGAGGTGATTTTTTCCAGCTCATCCTCTCTGTTTGTAAAATATGGGCCATCAACAACCGACCCAAACTTGAAGGGGTTTTTTTTCATCTGTTGCGATATTATTCGTTGCGAAATAATTCGGAAGTAAAGTTACGTAAATTTTAATTCTGACAAATTTTTAATTTATTTGAAACTCCCCCTCTCCCCATCTCCCCATCACCCCATCACCCCATCCTTCTTTTTTACCACGGAGTTCACGGAGTTACACGGGTTCACACGGGTTCACACTGTTTTTGACTTTCTCAACGCTCAACGCTCAAATCTCCCCATCACCCCATCCTTCTTTTTTACCATTGAGTTAAACCTCTGCGAGGTAACGGATCCGCCGGTCGATCATTCTTCTACAATAGTTGATCGCCAACGGCGAAGTCTTTGGAATTTATATCTGATGTTGAGGATGTATTTACCAGAATATTTCAATTGTACCTTAGTCCGTAGGGCTTCATGTCCTGTAGATAATATGGGTTTTATGAAAAATCTTTACCTCGAAGAGGTTAAGGATTGAAGAGTGATCTTTATTAAACATGCAGTTGTTAAAAGTTAATTCCTGCTGGTAGATATTATCGTAACCGAATAAATAGCATAATATTTTCGTATATATACGCAAATATTGCATAAATTTGGTGGATAATAAACTGGAATATGCTTGAAAGAGATATTTATGATTTAGTCGATAAAGCTTTGTTTAAAGGTAAGGTTATAATAATTACCGGAGCAAGGCAAACCGGAAAAACAACTTTTTTAAAACAGCTGGCATCAGGGAAAAATGCGGAAGATATTCTGTTTCTGAATTGCGATGAGCCAGATATAAGATCACAATTGGAGAATGTAACATCTGCAAGGTTAAGGGTACTTATCGGAAGTCATAAATTTGTATTAATTGATGAAGCTCAAAGAGTTGAGAATATTGGATTGACGTTAAAATTAATTATTGACAACATTGGAGGAGTACAGATTATCGCAACAGGATCTTCTGCCTTTGATCTCAGGAATAAACTTAATGAGCCGCTTACAGGGCGTAAGTTTGAATTTCACCTCTATCCTTTCTCAACAGGCGAATTGATTAAACAGTCATCTGTCACTGAAGAAAGGCGATTACTGGAACAACGTCTCATTTATGGAATGTATCCCGATATTGTAAATAATCCCTCTGATGCACCTGTCATTTTAAGGGAACTTTCAAACAGCTATCTGTTCAAGGATGTTTTTTCATATCGTGATATACGTAATCCTGATGGACTTACAAGATTGCTTACTGCACTTGCTTTACAGTTGGGAAGTGAAGTATCGTACAATGAGCTGGGAAGGACGCTGGGGATTGATAAGGAGACTATTGAAAGGTACCTTGAGCTGCTTGAAAAGGTGTTTGTAATCTTCAGGCTGAGGTCATTCAGCAGAAATGTCAGGAATGAACTTAAAAAAAGCAGGAAGGTTTATTTTTATGATAATGGAATACGTAATACAATTATTAACAATTTCAACCCCTTCCAGCTTCGGAATGATATTGGCGCTTTGTGGGAGAATTTCATTATTAGTGAACGAAGGAAATATCTTGATTACCATGGGTTATATGCCGAGACCTTTTTCTGGAGGACACATACGCAACAGGAGATTGATTATTTAGAAGAGAGGGAGGGGAAGCTATTCGCATATGAATTTAAATGGGACGAAAACAAAAAACCGGTTATCCCTCCCAAATTCTCATCGGGATACCCGGAGAATTCATTTTATGAAGTGATAAATCCCGGCAATTATCTGGAATTTCTCACTCAGGCTTAAGTAATTGAAACCTCTAAACTCCCGCACTCCCGCACTCCCCATCTCCCCATCTCTCCATATTCCCATCTCCCCATCTCCCCATCTCCCTTTTTTACCACGGAGTTCACGGAGTTACACGGGTTCGCACTGCTCAATGCTCTGCAGGTCCTGCAAGACAAAAAGTAAAAAGTCCGGGAAAAAATTAAGGGAATAATTTGTAGATTTCCTTCCTGTGTGCAATCAGGATAAAGCGAATAGTGTTTTCATCAGTCTTTTCAAATCCGAGCCTGTACTCACCAATTCTTATTCGGTAGTAATTTTAAAAACCTGTAAGTTTTTTGATATTTGGCAGATCTGTGATAGTTTTTGATTTTTCAAATTCGAGAATAATCTTCTCTGTCCTTGCGAATATGGATTTATTTTTAATTCTGTCGAGAGATCTGTCGAATGACTTATCAAATTCAACTATCATCTTTTTCTTAGTTTCAGAATAATTGAATCTTTTTCAATAGTTTCGCCGGTCTTGACCGAATCCATTGCATATCCAATAGCAAAATCCTCATATTGTTCATCAGCCAGATTTATTACATCTCCGCCAAGCTTTTTAGCAAGGTCAGTAAGTAGTTTATTACTTTTTTTATCTGCTTTTATAATAATTGCACCCATGAAATAATTTTTTTATAAATATACAAATCAATGTCGTTTAGTTAACGCTTTTTCATAATCGTTTGTAGTTCATAGAGTAAGGTCGTTTGGGCTTCATCTTTCTCGGTTCGCTTCTTCCTGGTCGGATGATTTCCCTTGTTTTTCTGACT
>CAIMVD010000111.1 GCA_903844815.1 uncultured Bacteroidota bacterium
AAGGCACGGTAAATTCAAAGGTGCCGTTGAGCCATTTATTCTCGACAAGCTCAGCGCAGAGAACAAGGCACAGATTAAAGAGTATGTAGGGTCGATCTGGCAAAACGTCATCTCTGCTGTTTCTGCCTCGCGGAATATTCCAGTTGATACTCTGAACCTGCTTGCCGACAACCTTGCCGGAAATATCGATGCAAGAGCCCTGAAGGGAAGGCTGGTCGATGGCCTGATATATCGCGATGAGCTTCTCGATACACTTAAATCACTTGCAGGTATCAGTTCCGACAAGGATCTCAGTCTGGTTTCAATGACAAAGTACTCCAAGGTGCCTGATCCCAACAGAACCAGCTCTGCAAAAGACAGGATATCAGTGATATATGCTTCAGGTAATATTGTTGCAGGAAAGGGCAATGAGAATAACATAGGTGGTAATTTCTATGCCGACGTTATCAGGAAGGAACGCCTCGACACCTCGGTAAAAGCAATAGTCTTAAGGGTAAACTCTCCGGGGGGAAATGCCATTGCTTCAGATATTATGTGGCGCGAACTGGAACTTGCAGCTAAAGCCAAACCTGTTGTGGTTTCGATGGGCAATTATGCTGCTTCGGGTGGATATTTCATATCTGCCCCGGCAACCAAAATATATGCTGATCCTTCTACTATTTCAGGATCTATTGGTGTCTTCGGACTCCTTCCAAATGCGGGTAATCTTCTCGAACAGAAACTTGGACTGACAACAGAAGTTGTAAGTACCAATAAGAATGCCGATTCCCCGTCAATAACCAGGCCTATGACCGGTTATGAGAAAGAAATCATGCAGTTAAGCATCGAAAACACCTACAGGGATTTTGTAGGCAAAGTGGCAGAAGGCCGGAAAATGTCGCCTTCAGCTGTCGACAGCATAGGACAGGGAAGAGTCTGGAGCGGCACGAATGCACTAAAAATAGGATTGGTAGATACGATAGGAGGCTTAAAAGCAGCAATCGGAGGGGCAGCAAAACTCGCAGGGATCGACAAATGGTCTCTTCGTGAACTTCCTGAAATTGAAGATCCTTATACCCGGATACTTAATGAACTTGGCGGAGAATTGAAAATGAAGATAATTAAGAGTCAACTAGGGGAATCAGTAAGAATTTACGATATACTCAATGAAATTAAGGATTTGTCGGGAGTACAGGCACGGCTACCATACATTGTGGAAATCCATTAATTTATGATGAAAAAAAGAAATAATATTCTCCTTTACCCATTTTCGGTTATCTACGGAATGATTACCGATATCCGTAATTTTCTTTACAATACGGGGGTTTTCAAATCGAAAGAATTCCGGATTCCGGTCATCTGTGTTGGAAACATAACGGTTGGGGGTACAGGTAAAACGCCTCATACTGAGTATCTCATTGAGTTATTGCAAGAGCATTTCAAGATTGCGGTACTCAGCAGGGGATATAAAAGGAAAACACGGGGGTTCGTGGTGGCTGAAAAGTCCTCAGGAGTAAAAGAAATAGGGGATGAACCAAAACAGATGTCAATGAAATTCCCCGACGTCCTGATGGTTGTCGACCGCAACCGCGTGGATGGAGTGAATGAAATTATGGAGACATGGCCTCAAACGGAAGCCGTTATCCTCGATGACGGTTTTCAGCACAGGAAAATAAAACCCGGTTTCTCCATCCTTCTCACCGACTTCAGCAGGCTTATGATAAAGGATAGTATGCTTCCTTACGGAAACCTCAGGGAGCACATTGATAATAAAAGACGGGCCGATATAATAATCGTCTCTAAATCTCCCCGTAATCTCAACCCTATGCAAAGGCGCATAATGGTTAAAGACATCGGCAAAGCACCTTATCAGCACCTTTACTTTACGTCCGTCAACTATAAAGATCCGGTACCGGTATTTGGAGATGCAGATATTTCACGCAGATGTCCCGTCATGTCAGATAAAAACGAAGGCGGAGCCGTTCTTGTGACAGGGATTGCAAATGCAGATCCACTTAAGGAGCACCTTCTCTTAACCTTCCCTGAAATAAAACACCTCTCCTACCCCGATCATTACAATTTCAGGGATGCCGATATTAAAAGTATCCTCACAGCTTTCGAAGAGTTAAAGGCGCCTGTGAAATATGTTTTTACGACTGAAAAGGATGCTGTCAGGTTAAGGGAATTTACTAATATTGCTGAACCCCTGAAGTCTGCTTTATTTTATATTCCCATAGGAATTAATTTTCTGAATGACGATAAGGAAGAGTTTGATAAAATTATAATTGATTATGTTAGAAAAAATAAAGGAAACAATCGATTTTCTAAGGTCAAAGGGAATAAACAAACCTGACGCAGGTATCATCCTCGGTACCGGGCTCGGCGGACTCACCGCCAGAATTGAGAATACGATTGAGATAGATTACAAGGATATTCCGCATTTCCCTGTTGCCACAGTTGAAGGTCATGCCGGGAAACTGATATATGGCGATTTCGGAAATAAAAAAATCGTTGCCATGAAGGGACGATTCCATTATTATGAAGGATTCGGATCGGAACAGATCACTTTTCCCGTCAGAGTTTTAAAATACCTTGGAATAAAATGCCTCTTTCTCTCAAATGCGGCGGGCGGGGTGAATCCCGATTTCCAGATAGGCGATATTATGATAATAACCGATCACATCAACCTTTTGCCGAATCCGCTTATCGGGCACAACGATGACAGAATCGGGGCCAGGTTTCCCGACATGGGCGAAGCCTATGACAAATCACTGATCGACAAGGCTGTTGAGATTGCCGGCAAACATAACATCAGTGTTCAGAAGGGTATTTACCTTTCAACTTCAGGACCGACATTTGAAACTCCGGCAGAATATAAATATTTCAGAATTATCGGTGCCGATTCGGTTGGGATGTCGACGACTCCCGAGGTTATTACTGCCCGGCACATGAAACTGCCTTGTTTTGCTGTAAGCGTCATCACCGACCTTGGTGTTGAAGGAAAAATTGAATATACAACTCACGAATCGGTTCAGATCGAGGCAGCAAAAACAGAATCAAGAATGACCACTATAATGACAGACCTGATCTCCTCACTTTAATTCTTTTTGCCACAAAGAGTTCAAATCTCACAATTTAACAGGATATTTAAAAAGCCGGAAGTCTTACTTCAGCAGTCTCTGTGTACCTCTGTGTCTTCTCTGTGTAACTCTGTGTAACATTTTTAAGAACTTTCACAGAGGGCCACAGAGGTGCCACAGAGGCCACAGAGGTGCCAGAATGGGCTTTTCATACAACTTCAAATCCTGATTTAGCTATATTAAATCCTTCGTACCCTTAGCGTAAACCTTTGTGCCCTTTGTGCCGAACTTCGTGTCCTTCGTGGTAAAAAAAAGATGTCTAAAAATTCATCTTCTTATAACACTACAAACCTTTTTCCACTTCTCCATTTTTCCCTTATCATCATAAATTGTAATCAGAACAACATAAATTCCCGTTCTTACCGGCGACCCGTCACCGGCGGTTCCATCCCAGATCAGTCTGGCTCCTGCTCCGGCGAGCATATTGGAAGCTATCTTTCTGATGAAGCTCCCTGTTTCATCAAAGACCATTGCCGAAACAATATTACCGTTTCCTCCAGGCTGCAGATCAATTACCAGATTATCTTCATTCCCGTCACCATCGGGAGTTATTTTCGAGGAAGAGAAAACAATCTTTTCGGAAATCTCGGGAAGCATTGAATATACAGAGTTAGGCGCCCCTGGCGTTCCCCACCCGGAGCTCTCCGATGCTGAATGCCAGTTTGCCGGTTCTGAAGAATTGCCTTCAGGAGAGGTCTTTTCAAGGGCTACTCCCCCGGTGGCTTCAAGAAGAGGATAGTGCATCTTATCAGTGTACTTAACCTGGTCAATTAAATCAAGCTCCCTGTTGTAAAGTCCAAGGTGCCCCTCATCGTCATTCATCGAAGGCAGGGAAGCGATCTCAAAAATATTACCGGGATCCGAAGAGAAAAACCTTTCAATAATCCTGTCCCTTTCAGTAGTCACGGCATAATAGGAACCGGGCATAAAACATCTGGGTTCCTGCGAAATCGATACCAGTTGTGACGTATCGCCTTCCTGGTCATCAACTGATACGACCTGCAGACGTGAAGCATCTATTATTTTGCCCGAAACGTTATAGAATTCAAT
>CAIMVD010000112.1 GCA_903844815.1 uncultured Bacteroidota bacterium
ATATAGTCAGAAAAACAAGGGAAATCATCCGACCAGGAAGAAGCGAACCGAGAAAGATGAAGCCCAAACGACCTTACTCTATGAACTACAAACGATTATGAAAAAGCGTTAACTAAACGACATTGAAATATACTTTGGCAATCAGGGTAATGCTGCGCGCCCCTACAGCTAACGGTCGCGTATATGAAACGTTTGGCATTTCGAAGCACTTTCCTGTCAAGTTACAAGTGCTTTTGATACGAGCTGAAACGCTCGATAACCCACTGACTGCCAAATGTTTTATATACGATGTTGGCGGTATGTTGTTATTCTTCAAGGAGTTCATTTAATGCAAATTCTGTCAACATTTCGTGATTGCCTTCAAATATTATTAAAGTTAAATTTTCAAATTGTTTTTTTAAGCAAATTTTTCTTTCAGCAATTTCTCCATAATCTCCTATTGGTTCTCGTTTCTCTAATAACTGTAATTTCTCAAAATCCGTAACATATTTTGAAGTATCCGAAACGGACATATCTGTTAATAATTTATTATAGAAATTTATTGAATGAGTTATCGGAACACTACCTTGAATCCCGTCATAAATACCTGCATATATTGTCAGTTTTGAACTTTGTAATTTTTCTGTCGGTGTATTCCAATAAATTGGTGATTTCTGTTTTGCATTTTCAAAATTTAGTCCGTTTTCAGAGCCCGTGCAATCAAGAATATTCTGTGAGTAATTGTTGTTTCTTATTTTACTTTCATTATACCACGCAATTAAGTCTGTTATTGATGCCCACGCAGAAAACTTTCTAATATTATGCTTTGATTTCATAAAAGTACTTAGTGTCGCATATCCACCGCCACTAACTCCAATAACAAATATTTTAGTTATGTCAACATTGGAATTTCTAATCGCATAAGTTATTGCATCATCAATGTCTGATAATGCTAATTCACTGCAACAAGCATCAATTGTTAGATTTGCTCCCCGAAAATCAGGATGGATATAATTCAAATCTTTCTGTTTACAAATTTCTGCTAAATCGTCATTTTGGTTGTAATAGCCACTCCAAGTATGTAAACTTACTATTAAAGGTTTCGGCTCTTTTGATTTTGATTTATAGAAATATGATTTCTGAACACTTTTGTCCTTACTTGATTCAATTTCAACTATTTCAAAACCTTTGCTCCATTCAGTCTGTCGTGTATCGTCGAACTTTATATAGGCTTCTACAAATGGTTTTTTAATCAATGACCAAGTCGTTTTATTTTGTCTTAGAAAAATCCCTAATACTATCACGATTAATAGAATCAGAATAAAAGTTGTCAATTTTAAAAGTCTGTTTCTCATTGCTGTGTCTTTTTTTACAATTACCGCCAACGGTTGCAGCTACCCGCAGTTAGGGCGGGAGTGAGTAAGACTTCTGCGAAACGTTATATTTTTTCTCATCGTTATTTTGTCTTACGAACAACAAACCCCTAATTGCGGGTAGCTGTTGTTAGCGGTTCGGGCTTCTTGTTCTGTCTTTATTTTTAGTCTATTTGTCTTCACGTTTGTAATGAAGTTGAGTTAGTCCTTTGTCATACTGTTTTGAAGAAATAAGTTCTAATCTCTGTTCAGGTCGACCGTCTTTGAATAGTTTGATACCGTCACCAAGTAGAATTGGAATAACAGAAATTATAAACTCATCTACTAAATTATTTCACTAGTGTCTATTAAAAATTGTTAATATTAATCATAGGTTGCTCATAATCAATATGTATTTCGCTTAAAACTGTGTCGCACTTTTGAACAGGTTACCTTGGTTGGTAAACGAAAGAGCATAGTGTGACGGACAGCAGCAAAGATGTTTTCTGTCAAATCATCGATTTCTGGCAGAAAATAATAGCAAAGAGGCGTTCCAGCTTGATGAGCTGGAGCAAATCCAGTATCAAGGGCCGTTGCATTTGGGACTCGATATTTTTTAACATAAATTAATAGACACTAGTGAAATTATTTTTTATCAACTCATTTGCGATTTCAGCTCCTCCGTCACAGTATATATTTTTACCAGGTTGACTCTTCAAGTCATTAACAAGTCGAGAAAGGTCTTCATCTCAAAACTAGCGATGCAAACCTTCCGGTTCTGCTTCATTAAATG
>CAIMVD010000113.1 GCA_903844815.1 uncultured Bacteroidota bacterium
ATTGACATCCATGTGGAGGTGGTGCCGGTGCCGTTCAGGGAGCTGTCTGATTCTCAGCCCGGAGAGCAGAGTGAGGAGATCAGGAAAAGGGTTGTTGAGGCCAGGCAAATTCAGGAATTGCGCTTCGAGGCCTTTAAAAATACGCATTGCAATGCGCAGATGAGTTCGAAGATGCTCCGGACCTATTGCAGGCTGGATGAGGCTTGCAATGGGATGCTTAAGACCGCCATGGAGAAGCTGAACCTGAGTGCCAGGGCCTATGACCGGATCATCAAAGTGGCGCGCACGGTGGCAGATCTCGAGGCTGCGCCCGAGATTAGGGTGGAGCATCTGGCGGAGGCGATTAATTACCGGTCGCTGGATAAGGGAACCTGGGGAGTATAATTTTGTCCACAGATTGGCACAGATTTACACAGATGTTATGAAAACGTTTTTGTTTAAGGAGGAGACGTATGCCATTATCGGCGCTTGTTTTGAAGTGCATAAACATTTAGGCAACGGATATCTGGAAGCAGTATATTCAGAGGCCTTGAGTATCGAGCTCCGGGCGAAGGGCTTTCCTTTTGAAAAGGAAAAAGAGCTTAGGATTGTTTACAAAGATATGCTTCTTGAGAAGAAGTATATTGCTGATTTTGTTTGTTTCTCCACCATTATTGTCGAACTAAAAGCACTGACAGCCTTGACTTCACAGCATGAATCACAGCTGCTTAATTATTTAAAAACAACAGGTCTGAAGGTTGGTCTGTTAATCAATTTCGGAGAACCCAGTCTAAACTATAAAAGATTGGTTTTGTAAACTTTTCTGTGTCAATCTGTGACGATCTGTGGACAATTAAAGAAAACGGTCATAGGAATGATAATTTTTGATTTTGTAAAAAATAAATAGAAATGGAGAATAAATTTATTAGCCCGGAATACATCTCCCTTATTTTCCAGTTTCGGGGACTTAAAGTAATGGTTGATTATGATTTAGCGCTTCTTTATGGAGTATCCACAAAACGATTAAAAGAACAGGTCAAAAGGAATACTAAAAGATTTCCTGAAGATTTCATGTTTGAGCTTTCAATAACTGAAAAATCAGAACTGGTCGCAAATTGCGACCGGTTATCCTCTCTCAAGCATTCTTCAACAAATCCATTGGCTTTTACAGAACAGGGTGTGGCAATGTTGTCGTCGGTGATACACTCTGAGAAAGCAATTCAAATCAATATTGAAATCATGCGTGCCTTTGCGAAATACAGGGGTTTATTGAAAGAAACAGCAGCGTTAAAGGATGAAATTTCAAAACTTGATTCAAAGATTGACCATGTTTTTAAGTATTTGCTCGATAAAATTGATGATTTGCATCAAAAAACCAACCTGCCAAGAGAACAAGTTGGTTTTAAGTTTTCAAATAAACAGTAATACAGATAATGCCAAGGCTCATCCATCCGGAAGCCTGGCTTAAGATAAAGACCGGGCTTGTGGCGGAGGCCATTAATTACGGGTCGTTGGATAAGGGGACGTGGGGCGTATGATTTTATCCACAGATTAGCACAGATTTACACAGATGTTATGAAAACGTTTTTATTTAAGGAGGAGACGTATCTGAGCCACATTACTCAGTTTTAATAATCTTGAAGGTCTTTGATCCATCTTTGCAATATAGTTTTAATATATATAACCCTGGGCTAAAATCACTTAAGTTAATCTTTGAATTTGTTGTTAAATTGTTAAACGTTCTAAGGACTTCGCCCACAGAAGAATAAATAATAACCGTTGAATTTGTATAAATGCCCATAATATCAACGGAGTTGGAACATGGATTCGGGAATAATAAAACTTGACACAGACTATTTGGCAAAGTATGATTTGTGTCAATTATTATTTCTTCTTTATCGTAAACACTAGGCGGTATTTTCTTTACGAATTCACCTGGGACTATTGAAGCGTTAAATAGACATCCCTCTTCAACTTTGAATCCCGGATGTAGCGTTATTTTACTCGTTGCAACGGCATCACCAAAACTATTAAGACCTGTACTTCCATCAAGTATTAATTTAGAGGTAGAGTTTAAGTCAAGATTTAAGGGTGGAATTCGATAAACAGTAACAAAGCCCGAGGACTCATTAATTACCCTGCTATTATCCTCTGTTCCACAATGACCTATGTTAATTCCACCAAAGGTTACCGCTGGATTTGAATTCGAAAACCATAAAATCCTATTATTGTTATATGACATAATTGTACCAAAGTCGATATTATTAAACCCATACCCATAAGAATATAAGATATTTGGTCCATGCTCAAGATTTGCCTGGTTATGTTCACATCCGAAAAGATGACCAACTTCATGACTAAATGTGAGATAATCAATAGCTTGTTGACAATCCATTACCCCAAAAGAAAACAATGGACCAGGTTCTGTTCCTCTGAGGCTTAGTTGGTAGGACATTCCGGATGTATTTATGTCAGGATTCCGTAAAACGAGCAGGCATATATCAGGAGTATAATGTTTTAAATAATCCGAATGATCATATTGGTCTCGAAACAGATCTAAGTCAGTATTCCAATTTAAAGTTTCTGTAAAAGTGACCTCAATAATTTGTTCATAACGTATTTGTTAGGCCGCTTTCAGATATTGCGATTCTGGTGTTTCATATTCGAGAGATTGATGTAGTCGCTTAGTGTTATAGAAATGAAAATATGTTTTTAGGCCATCATACAGTTTTACTCCGTCCCGGTATTCTTTCAAATAGACATCTTCATATTTAACACTACGCCATAGACATTATATGTATATATTGTCAAGTGCCCGTCCTTTTCCATCCATACTAATTTTTATCGGATTCTCTCTTTTGGTTAGTAGGGCCGTATATTCCAAGCTGGTAAACTGGCTCCCCTGGTCAGAGTTCAGGATCTCAGGTTGTCCATGGGTTTTAATGGCCTCTTCGACGATTCCACAGCACCATAATGCTGTCATTGTGTTGCTGATCCCCCAGTTAACGACATATCGGGTATGAACATCAATTATGGCACACAGATACATAAAGTCTCTTCTCATCGGGATGTAAGTAATGTCAATCTCCCATACCTGGTTCCTGTGATATACCTTGAGATCCCGAAGCAGGTAAGGATATTTCAGATCCTCCTTGTTTGGCTTACTCGTATTTGGCTTCTGATAGATTGTTTGCCAACGCATTAGCTTCATAAGGCGTTTAACTCGTTTGGGATTCACCTTGTATCCCTGCAGGATTAACCAAGCTGCCAAACGCAGAATACCATAATATGGTGTTTCTAAGTATTGCTTATCCATCAACTGCATCATCTCAAGATTCTCCTTTGATTCAACAGGCGTATAATATAATCCACTACGATGTATAGCAAGCAGTTCACATTGACGTGTCATACTGATGTTCTTGTCTTTTGCTACCATTTCCCTTCGAGCCTCCAATGATATTAAAGGAGCTTTTTTTTTAACCAGTCGATCTCAACTTTTTGCTGGCCGATCTGAGCGTAGAGCTTTTCAACAAAGGCATCTTGCTGTTTTTGATCCTTAACTGGAGCATCGCCAGATTCAAAGACACTGGAAGCTTTGCCTAAAAATTCCTTCTTCCAAAGATGTAGTTGATTCGGATGGATCTCATACTTACTGGCGATGTCTTCGGCAGTATTACGTTCCTTTAATGCTTCCAGGACTACTTTGGCTTTAAAGTCTGCCGTAAAATTCCTTCTTGTTCTTTTTCCCATTGTTCAGTTTTTGTTAAGGGTTACTCACCTTAACTGCCTGTCCTAATTTTGGGTTACATTATAGATTATCATTGCAAAATTAGAAAATATTATCAAAATCTACCAATCCTAAACCAAAAAAAATTCAACGCCTATTGATCCTCAATATGGGACTTTAGCAATAAATAAAACTTTATCAAAATGGGCAGTTATGACTTGTACAGTGAAATGATTTACCAGGATAATATGGAGTGGGATTTTGATTTGGCTAATATAAATACTATCAATGACATTCTTTGTTCTAGTGTAATTTAGAATAATTCTAAGAGAAAATGAGCTTAAAATTTGATGTATGAATTGAAATATAGGATTTCAATTCATACATTTTCTTCGTAGGGACTAGATTTTAGATTAGAGAGAATTATATTTTTGCATTTGCTTCTTGACGTGTGTCCATTTTTTTTCCCAAGCTCCAACAGTTGACGGTTGTGCAGAATATTTCACAAGAGAAGAAAGCCTTTTCAGTTGTGGCGTCTCTGATCCGGATACATTTAATCAGTTTGTTGAATGTATATGACCTACTCAGAAGTACTTCAAGAACATACAATACAAAAATTGAGCGACACCATCTGGTGGGCAATTAGTTATGGATTTGCAGGTTGCTTATAATTACTAAAATAAAGACTACAGATAATCAGTATGTTAACGAAGTTCTTAATTGATTTTTAGTTTAATCGGTTAATAGTGATTAAATTTGAAGAAAGTTGCCGAGTCTAGACACAGTCAGCATTTACACAAAATTCTACACACCCTCGAAAAAATGATTCTTTCATGTCGTTTATTTTCAATGATCATATCTTATGTTTCTTATCTGCCATGTTAATTATCGGGATTTAAGATAATTTTAAGTCAAGAGTTTTTAAGATGACTTCTAATTGTTTTCTTTAACTGTATGTATATATTGCTATTCTGAATCAAAAAGTTCGTTATAAATATCAACACCAATGGTATTAGCCAAATCACTCTATTTTGGTAACGACTATTTATTGTAGATAGATTTGAACATACTATTGCATTTATAATTGTTCCAGTAATAAAGATATATATTATAGCTTGAAGTTCAATAGGAAAAGATGTGAATATTTTCCGTCTTGAAATGAAATAAAAGATAAAAACTAAACTCAAAATGACAAAGATTCTTTCGATTTCATTTGTTAAATCAAAATTTAGCATTCCTGAATTTTGTTTCGAC
>CAIMVD010000114.1 GCA_903844815.1 uncultured Bacteroidota bacterium
CTTGTGACCATGCTTACTTCGCCCTGGATGGAATCGGCAAGCCGTGTGGGTCTTCCGAAATTGTCGTAACTGTAAACTTTCGATACCCCGTCGGAGGCGCTTACCCTTTGTATCTTTCCTGTATTGACACCCGATGAAAAATATGTATAAGTTGTACTCTTTGCAGCTGTAACACTGTCAATAGTATTTATTAACCTTCCTGCCCTGCCATACTGGTTTCTCTTCACGGCACCACGACTGTCTGTCTCTTTTACAACACGACCAAGATAATCATAAATAACTGTGGTTGTTCCGGAATTCGGGTTTATAGTTGTAGTTCTCCTTCCATACGAGTCGTAGCCAAATGAAAACTGAGTTCCTCGTGCTGTGATTGTCTGTGGCTGGCCAACCGGATGGTAAGTGTAAGTTATAGCTTCTTCATTGTTTTCTGTTACCGAGATCATATTACCCATTGCATCGTTTACGGTCTTTTTAGTTTTACCATCGGGGTAATGAACTTCCCGGCTGGCGCCGTCGTAAACAATGCTGGTCCTGATATTGCCATTATAGGTTATTGTATCCGGTCTTCCATAATCATCATAATAGTAATCTGTATATGATCCATCACCATATGGTGTCTCACGAATAAGGAATCCGGCGGCATTATATGTTTTTGTGCTATAGGTGTTTACATACTGACACTCTGACATGCTCCCTGCTTCATGTCCAAGTCGGTTGTATTCAACATACGATGTGGGGCTTCCCGGTCTGGATTCAGTTATCCTGTATCCGTTTGATATAAATGAATACTGTATAGATGTCTCGATGTTATCGGGAGTTTTTGTTTTGATCTTTCTGCCAAGTCCGTCATAGCTGAATTTGGTTTTCAGATTTCCAATGTCTGTAAGTGTATCTAAATTTCCTGTAACCTGGTTCCATGCTTTTTTTATTACCTGCCCGATGGGGTTTATTTCCTTATTAATAAAGCGTTTATTAGCATCATACCGGTAACCTGTTGTTGCTGTCTGAACGCCCTGGGCCGATACACTTACCGAATCAGGAAGGCCTGATGAGTTATTGTAATATCTTGTTGTAACTGCGCCATCAGTTGTCGGGTCATCTATCCTTTTAAAAATATTCCCCTTAACATCCCATTCAAATGATGACAATCTTGAATATGGTGGTTTCCCGGAATAAACAGAGGTTGTTGACTTACTGATCATCCTGTTTTTAAAATCGGGATTGGCATACTTACCAAATTGCATATCATCAATAAACGTAGCCTGAACCGGACTGCCATTTGAATATGAGTATTTAGTACGGTTAAAAACCTGGTTACCATCATTATCATACCGTGAGTCAGTTTTTGTGAAGCTTGCATTATTCCTGTCGTATACAGATATGATACGCGGAGCTATAAAAATCCGTTTGTTACCATAGCTTATTAAAGTGTCGTATGATTCAGACGAGTTTATTGTAAGGTCAATACTATTCAATGACTGCATACTCATCATGGAGACTATTGAAATCTCTGTTTCCGCGGTATTCAGCAAACTAAAAGGTCGTAATAACGCGTAATCATATCTTAAAACATTTGTAGTGGTTTTTCTTACCTTATTGTCGGGGCTTGGCTGTACCATTTTAATGAAGCCGAGGAATCCTTTTCCCTGCCTGTGCCTTTTAGCGCCTTCATAATTATATGTTGTCTTATTTATTGTACCAATATCGTTACTCGAATATGACTGGTTAACAACGACCAGAGGGCCACTATAATCCTGAAAAGGAAATGTTTCATTTGATCCCTTTGTTAGAAGATAAGTCCAACCCGTCATATAGTTATAAGAACGAAAATTGAGGTTTTCATATGAAATCGTTGTCAGTACTCCCAGTCCATTTCTTATCCCCTGTATTAAATCTCTCCTTTCCTTCTTATGAAAATATGAGACTATCGGATAAGTACTGTTCGATGTAACGTAATCATACCTCCATATATCAGCCTGCCCGTCACTGTTATAGTCGACAACCGAGTAGTATTGTTCGTCTATTGGCACATTAGGGTAGGCGTTAACCTCTTTCAGTGTGGAGCCATCGCCCCTGGAATAAAAGACATCGATGTTTTTCTGAGTGGTTCCCGTCTTATACATTTCGACAATATCATCCTTGCCATCGCCATTGAAATCGCCTGTATAATAGTTGTTATCAGCAAGCGAGGCTCCGGGATCGACAGCCCTCAGGGCAGGAACCACAACTGATGCTGCATAGCCTGTTCCCGTGGAAAACTGCAATTTCCAGCCGCTCCGGTAATATAGAATATCAGTTTTCCTGTCGCCATTGAAATCGCCGGTGTATATCCTGTCGGTACTCACCGGGAAAGATGACGAGTAATATAAGGTCTCCCACAGCGCCGAAACAGAGTTAAATGAATAGATGTAACTTCCCGTACTTTTGACTACCAGAATATCGCTTCGTTTATCTCCGTTAAAGTCTATAATCTTTACAAGGTTTGGCGTATTGAAATTAGGCAATGAACCCTGTGGTTGAAAGCCTTTAAACGCATCGAGATTTTTGTCAGGCTTTAGCGACATGTAATCAATATCGCCATCACCGTCAAAGTCGGCAGGATAAAGCGTTATGCCCGGATCAGCATTCGAAAATGTGAGATCATAGTTTGTATTGCCCCTTAAAAGAGTTGAACCACTAAAGTAATAAGCTTCAAATATTTCTGCAACAGGATTTGTTGTCTGCCTTCGGCGGCGAAGAACCTCATCCCTGCCATCGCCATCGTAATCGACAACAACGAAGTCCTTAAAGGTTGTGCTTAATGGGCCGGTATAGGGTCCTGAGGAAGCTGTTTCATTATATGTTATTTTCCATTGGTCGGAACTTGTATATGATGCTTTCCGGACAACCGAAAGCAGGTCCTTAATGCCGTCGCCGTTAAAATCCCCCGGTAAATACTTCATA
>CAIMVD010000115.1 GCA_903844815.1 uncultured Bacteroidota bacterium
GGCATGTATCGTTGCGACCTACTTTTTTCTCAACTCTTACTGGTTGGACTTTTTCATCGCTTTGTGTTCGGTTGCCAGTTGGAAGTTGTTCATCACGACTGGTTTTTAACCTACTCATATCTGTATGTTGTATTTTTGCTTCTTTTACATTAGAAGAATCTTGAATAGGTAATTTTCCCAAACATAAAAAAGAACTTATTTCTTTATTAATATTCTGAATCATTGTTTTAAACAATTCAAAAGACTCAAATTTATAAATCAACAACGGATCTTTTTGTTCATAAGTAGCATTTTGAACAGATTGTTTTAATTCATCCATTTCACGTAATTGTTCTTTCCAAGCATCATCAATTAATGCAAGTGTAAGACTTTTTTCAATAGAAACAATTACTTCTTTTCCTTTAGAATCAAAACATTTTTTGATAGGAGCAACGATATTGAGTGTTTTTTTTCCATCGGTAATAGGAATTGCAATATTCTCATAACGATTGCCATTATTTTCGTACACATCTTTTATAATTGGAAATGCCTGTTCTGCCATAAGAAGCGTTTTGTTGTGATATGATTGATAAACTTCATCAAAAACCTTATCCGACATTTCTTGCAATTTGGCATTAAAGAATTCTTTTTCATTAATAGGTAATTCAATTCCAAAAGTTCTGATAAGTTCAAGGTTGAAATTTTCAAAATCTCTGGATTCTACATGGTCGTGAATAATGCTTTCGCTTACATCATACATCATGTTTGAAATATCTATTGGTAAACGGTCACCATATAATGCATTTCTACGTTTTTTGTAAATAACTTCACGTTGCGAGTTCATTACATCATCATATTCGAGTAATCGTTTACGAACTCCAAAGTTATTTTCTTCAACTTTTTTCTGTGCTCTTTCAATAGATTTAGTAATCATTGAATGTTGAATTACTTCACCTTCTTTTAACCCTAATCTATCCATTACACTTGCAATACGATCAGAACCAAACAAACGCATCAAATCATCTTCCAATGAAACGAAAAACTGTGTACTACCTGGGTCTCCCTGACGACCTGCACGACCTCGTAACTGACGGTCAACACGACGTGATTCGTGACGTTCGGTACCTACAATAGCTAAACCACCTGCTTCTTTTACGCCTGGTCCTAATTTTATATCTGTACCACGACCTGCCATATTGGTAGCAATGGTTACAGTTCCAGAAATCCCTGCTTCTGCTACAATATCTGCTTCTTTTTTATGTAATTTAGCATTTAAAACATTGTGCCTGATATTACGCATTTTAAGTGAACGGCTTAGTAATTCTGAAATTTCAACAGATGTAGTTCCTACCAAAACAGGTCTTCCAAGATTTACTAAACTTTGAATTTCATCAATTACAGCATTGTATTTTTCTTTTTTAGTTTTGTAAACTAAATCTTCTCTATCCTTACGGATAATTGGTCTGTTAGTTGGAATTACAACAACGTCTAATTTATAAATATCCCATAATTCACCCGCTTCTGTTTCAGCTGTACCAGTCATACCAGCTAGTTTGCTGTACATCCTAAAATAATTCTGCAACGTAATAGTTGCATAAGTTTGAGTTGCAGCTTCAACTTTTACATTTTCCTTAGCTTCAATTGCCTGATGAAGACCATCGGAATAGCGTCTGCCTTCCATAATACGACCAGTTTGCTCATCAACAATCTTAA
>CAIMVD010000116.1 GCA_903844815.1 uncultured Bacteroidota bacterium
CTCGGAACCGGGTGTTAAATTGCAGCAAACCAAATCACTTTTTTATGAAGACTTTCATTAAAACAATCCTGTTCGCGGCTTGCCTTTTGGTATCATTGTTTTTGTTTGCCGATTCAATTCCAACCCTGGGTACCTGGGACACAAAAGGAGTACGCACACTCGTACCACCACCTCCTGCAGCATATATTGAAGGGGATACACTTTCAATCTACCTTACCATGCCCCTCTCAAATCTGACAGTACTCGTTATCGATTCAGAAGGGAATATAGTTTACCAGGGAAGCATCACCTCAAACGTACCGGATTATACCTGTAATATCCAGCTTGCTATCCCTTCCGGAGAATACCAGCTGCTGATGATTCATTATTATGGAACGCTGTCAGGAACATTTGACATCGCGGAGTAAATTCTTAACTTATTCATAGAACAGGAAGGTATTTTAATTTTAAATAACGTAGCAATTAAAAAGTATCAGTTTGGAGATGAATTCAGGTATCGATACAAAATAATAGTAATAACTTAATTATGATCCACTCAAGATAAAGAAATATCTCTGGCCAAATTCTACCATATTTTAGAATAATGGAAGAAAAGGGAGTTTAACAACTTTCTTATAAAGCAAAATGTAAAGTAAAGAAGCCTTATCCCAATTATTGTGTGAGAAATAATTTTTGACAGGATAAGGCTCAGTAAAAACATGGCAAAAGTATTAAACATTTGGAAGGCAGAACCATTTGTCAGCACATATTTTGTCGCAATAATTATAAAAATGAAAAAAGTATTTTACGTACCTATTATTGTTCTTCTTTTTATTTCTTGTTCAAAAGAAAAGATGGAGTCCCCAAGTAATTTAAAGTCCTTTCATAATGGCATTTTGAGATTTAATGACCCAAAAGAGTTCTTTTCAGTTGTTGACTCATTGAATAATATGCCAACGGGTCAAGCTATGGGATATAAAGCAAATGAGGGATTCCTTAGCCTTTTGACAATTCAGGAGGATTATTATGAATGCCTTGATCAGGCGACAGATCAAACAATGTACGATAACATTATCCTGAATCATAAGGAATTATTAGTCGAAGGCAGCATTACTGATTTTAAGATCCGCAGTAAAGTTGTCTATCCAGTGATCAATAAAGATGGCATTGTTCAGATTGGTAATCAACTGTATAAGTTCACTGAGGATGGACAGATAATAGCAAATAATAACAATATCGAGCAGATTTTATCATTTACTACAAAAGATAAAGAAAACGATAATATAAAAATCATTAAGTATTCTGATCTTCATACATCTAAAACCACTTATTGCGGATCATATCTTACTACCGGATTAGTTTATAACGGCAGTGATAGAAGATGTCATTTGACCTCATTTATTGATATCGCAGTTTACGGACCATATGGCGATGGTACATATTATTATAAATCTTATGTTTGGAACGAAGGTGTTGCCGAAAAAAAAGGATTGTTTGGATGGAAAACTTATAACACTGTTAATTGGCTGGACCTCAATTATCAAGTAACTTTAAATACTGGTTATACAAAAACAACAACCCAATCCCTAACTAATAGCTCTTCATACCACATTTCCTTTGTTGAGTATATTCAAGAAGGGTACTGGCCTACAAGAAACGATGATCTTCATAGGGGAACTTTTGACTGGATTAATTGTAACACTTATACTCATCAGGGTATGGCAGGCATAACTGCTGAAATATGTTGTGAGTCTGATCCCTATGGGAAATAATCAGAATATGTATAGTTGATTTCTAATTATGATTACAACAGAATACAGCCATAACCGGCTGTATTCTTAAATATTTCATCGCCTTTGAAAAAAATAATCCTTATATCACTTTTAGCCAGCCTGCTACTCCCTGTTATCGGCCAGAAATCAACAATTTCCGGATTTGTTATTGACCATATCACAGGAGAAACTCTTGTTGGGGCTAATGTTTATGACAGCGCTACTTATAGCGGAACTGTAACAAACAACAGAGGATTCTTCTGCCTCACACTTGAAAAAGGGTTCAAAAACATTCAAATCTCTTATGTAGGCTTTGAACAAATATCATATAAACTTAATCTTGTACAGGATACTTCTATAAAATTCAGCCTTAACGCCGGAATTATCCTCGGCGAAGTTCAAATTCGATCCTTTAAAACTGAAAGCGACTTCCTGAAAGGACGAATAAGTCTTCCAATGTTAAAACTTAAAGAATTACCTGCGCTGGGTGGCGAAACTGATATGATAAAAGCTCTGACTACACTGCCGGGCGTCGCTCCGACTAATGAAGGATCGTCAGGCATGATTGTCAGAGGCGGCGGATCGGATCAAAACCTGTTTATTCTTGATGGAATCCAGGTATATAACACCGGTCACCTTTTTAATTTCATATCAGTATTTAACCCCGAAGCTGTAAAAAGAGTTGATTTCTATAAAGGTACTTTCCCTTCAAAATATGGAGGCAGGTTATCTTCCGTGACTGATATCACTTTCCTCGATGGCAATAGTAATAAGCTAAAAGGTAGTTTCGACATTGGATTAATCAACTCCAAACTTACA
>CAIMVD010000117.1 GCA_903844815.1 uncultured Bacteroidota bacterium
AAGTTTTTTACTTTCTGCCATTTGCGACGATACCGGATAATAGTTCCTTCACTGCGATGGATGTCTCTCATATAGTCAAACATCACATTCATCAGATCGTCAATAGTCTGTTTTTGATTTTCCATTACCTTGAATATTTGGTTTCTGGCAATAGTGCCATATACAAGATAAAAAAATAATGTAAAGTGTTATTGTAACAAAAAGGTCATTAATGCAGGTATTTAAGAGATTCTACGACCTCCACTTTACATTATCATATAGTTTACATTACCTCCGTAATGTAAAATTTTACATTAAACAGGCAAAACGTATACAACGTTTCAAATTATATGGAGATTGTGGAAGGCAAGGGTTGTGAAGCGCATCCTGTTTCTGGTCGACCGCAATATCCTCGCCGACCAGACACTGATAAATGATTTCAAGCCATTTGGTTCGAAAATGACCAAGATAAAGAACCGGAAAATCGATCCTGCCTTCGAAATTTACCTCGGTTTGTATCAGGCTATAACAGGGCCAGTTGAATCTGATAAAATCTTTAAAAACGTTTCACCCGACTTTTTCGACCTGATTGTTATCGACGAGTGCCACCGCGGAAGTGCGGCGGATGATTCAGCCTGGCGTGAAATCCTGACCTATTTCTCTAATGCCATTCAGATAGGTATGACAGCCACACCAAAAGAAACAGAATACGTTTCAAACATTACTTATTTTGGAGAACCGGTTTATACTTACAGTTTAAAACAGGGAATTGCCGATGGATTCCTTGCTCCCTACAAAGTGGTGCGTATTGATATCGACAGGGATATTGAAGGCTGGACACCGCCCCCGGGAATGAAGGATGATCTGGGTCAGGAAATCGAGGAACGTACCTACAATCAGTCCGATATGGACCGTATCCTGGTGCTGAACCACCGGACAAAACTTGTCGCAAAACGGGTAATGAAACTTCTGAATGCCACTAACCCCTTCGATAAAACAATAATTTTCTGTGAAGATATCGACCATGCTGAACGTATGAGGGTTGCAATTGTTAACGCTGCAGGAAAAATGGCCGCCGATAATCCAAAATATGTAATGCGTATAACGGGCGACAGTGTAGAAGGGAAGGCCGAACTTGACAACTTTATCGATCCTGAAAGTAAATTCCCGGTCATTGCAACTACTTCGGAACTTATGACAACGGGTATTGATGCAAAGACCTGCAAGCTGATTGTGCTTGATAAAACCATTCGTTCGATGACCACTTTCAAGCAGATTATCGGACGCGGAACCCGCATCGAGGAGGATTTCGGGAAGATGTTCTTTACAATTATGGATTTTAAAAAGGCAACAGAATTATTTCGCGACCCCGACTTTGACGGTGACCCGGTTGTAATTTATGAACCCGGTGATGATGACGATCCTGTTCCTCCTGATCCTGAAGACCCGGACGATGATGGGGAAGGAGAGGAAGAAGACGAACATCCAGGGAGCAGAAAACTGTATGTAAGCGGAGTTCCGGCCAGGATTGTTGCGGAGAGAATCGAATATTATGGTGAAAACGGGCAGCTTATAACAGAATCGTACCGCGATTTCAGCAGGAAACAGCTTAAAACCGAATATGCTACACTCGATGACTTCCTTAAATCGTGGAATAACAGCATTAAGAAACAGGCTATTATCGACATGCTCGAAGATCATGGCATCATTCTCGAAAACCTTGCAGAAGAAATAGGCAGGGATTACGGCGATTTTGACTTAATTTGTCATATCGCTTTCGATCAGCCGCCATTGACCCGGAAAGAACGAGCGAATAACGTGAAGAAAAGAAACTATTTTACAAAATACGGTGAACAGGCCAGGTCTGTCCTGAATAATTTGCTCGACAAATATGCCGACAAGGGAATTGCTTCGATTGAAGATACCAAAATCCTGAAATTGAAACCATTCAGCGAAATGGGGACTCCTGTTGAAATTATCAATCACGTTTTCGGAGGGAAAGCCAATTACGATAAAGCCCTTCAGGAACTGGAACACGAACTTTTTAATCAGAAAAAACTTGCATGAGTAATGTATCGGGCATAATTAAATCCATCCAGGATATTATGCGAAAAGACGTGGGTGTCGATGGTGATGCCCAGCGGATAAGTCAGCTGGTATGGATGTTTTTCCTTAAAATATTCGACGACCGCGAATCTGAACTGGAGCTGACAGAAGATGAATATAAATCTCCGCTGCCCGGCCATCTCAGGTGGCGAAACTGGGCTGCAAATGCCGAAGGAATTACAGGTGATGAACTTTCTGATTTTGTAAACCTGCAGCTATTCCCGACACTTAAGGATAAACTGAATCTTCAGAACGCAAGGGCACAGGTAGTTCATAATGTTTTTGAGGATGCCTATAACTACATGAAATCGGGCACTCTGATGAGGCAGGTAATAAACAAGATCAGCGAGATTGACTTCAATACGAAAAACGACAGGCATACCTTCGGAACCATTTACGAACAAATACTTAAAGACCTTCAGAGCGCAGGGAATGCAGGTGAGTTCTATACCCCGCGAGCCGTTACAACCTTTATCGTCGACAGGGTAGCACCGCAGCTTGAAGAGCTTGTTCTCGATCCGGCAACCGGAACGGGTGGGTTCCTTACAAATGTGATTGAGTACAAACGCGATCGTTTTGTTCATACAGCTGCCGACGAATTGCTTCTTCAATCAACAATTCACGGGGTTGAAAAGAAGACCCTCCCTCACATGCTTTGTACGACAAACATGATTCTGCATGGCATAGATACTCCAACCAATATCAGGCATGACAATACACTTAGTCGTCCATTACGTGATTATGGCCCTAAAGACCGGGTTCATGTAATTGTAACCAATCCGCCGTTTGGCAGGATGGAAGAGGACGGGATCGAAAACAACTTTCCGGCGACCTTTCGTACCCGAGAGACTGCCGACCTGTTTCTGACACTTATCATTCACCTGTTAAAACCTCATGGCCGAGCCGCTCTGGTATTACCCGATGGATTTCTTTTTGGTGAAGGCATCAAAACTCGTATCAAAGAAAAGTTATTCGAAGAATGCAACTTACACACCATTGTTCGGCTTCCAAATGGCGTGTTCAGCCCTTATACAGGCATAAAAACAAACCTCCTGTTTTTTACAAAGGGTAAGCCTACAGAAACTGTCTGGTATTACGAACATCCCTATCCCGATGGAGTAAAAAGCTATAATAAGACTAAACCGATGCGTTTCGAGGAATTTCAGCCCGAGATTGTGTGGTGGGGCAGTGAGGC
The DNA here is from genome assembly GCA_903844815.1 of uncultured Bacteroidota bacterium. Lineage (GTDB taxonomy): Bacteria > Bacteroidota > Bacteroidia > Bacteroidales > VadinHA17 > LD21. Next base: position 3,281 of record CAIMVD010000117.1, read on the forward strand.
AGACGGTTTTGCGGCAAGGGTTGAAGACGATCAGGCATGGAAGGTATCGCTCGATGATATTAAAGCCCGTAATTATAACCTCGACATAAAAAATCCTCATATAGACGAACAAATAAGTCACGAACCTGACGAGTTGCTGAAAAAATATCAGGAACAGCAGGAAAGCATTGGTAATTTGCGCAATAGATTGAAAGCCATTATAGGTGAGGCACTGAATACAGGATAAAAAACTCTTTTGTCATGAAAGATAAAGTTCAATTATTCGAAGAAAAAAAAGTTCGTACAGCCTGGGATGAGGAAACTGAAGATTGGTATTTCTCCGTTGTGGACGTAGTGGGCGTTTTAACCGACAGCCCCAATCCCAATAACTATTGGAAAGTGCTGAAAAACAGACTAAAAAAAGAAGGAAGTGAGTTGGTTACAAATTGTAACCAACTGAAAATGGTCTCATCCGATGGGAAAAAGTATTTGACAGATGTGGTTTCTACTCAACAGCTTTTCCGGTTGATTCAGTCCATCCCTTCACCCAAAGCTGAGCCATTCAAGCTTTGGATAGCAAAAGTAGCCAAAGAACGTTTGGATCAGATGCAAGACCCGGAACTGTCAATTGAACAGGCTATGCTGGACTATAAACGGCTGGGTTATTCCGACAACTGGATCAATCAACGCCTGAAAAGCATTGAGATACGGAAAGAACTGACCGACGAATGGAAATCGAGAGGCTTACAGGAAGGTGTTCATTTCGCCAGCCTTACGGATATCATTTATAAAACATGGGCCGATAAAACAGCCAGAGAATACAAAAATTATAAAGGGCTGAAAAAAGAGAATTTGCGCGACAATATGACCAATGCCGAACTGGTGTTGAATATGTTGGCCGAATTGTCAACCAAACAAATTTCGGAAGCAACCAATCCCGATACTATGAATGAACATGTAAGGGTTGCCAAACAGGGAGGCGAAGTTGCCCGAAATGCACGCATTGAACTCGAAGAAAAAACAGGACAAAAGGTTATTTCTCCGATAAATGCCAAACAGGGTGTTTTGAAGAGCACTGATTTTAAAGAAATAGAAGAATGATAAATTCATTTTTAACAGAACATATTCATATCTGGACCACCGCCCAGGAACTGAAGACAAGCAATCGCGGTCTCAGCGCCGGGAACCAGAGCCTGCTGGGGATTAAGAAGCTGCGTGAGCTGATTCTGGAGCTTGCAGTACGAGGCAAACTGGTTCCCCAGGACCCTGATGATGAACCGGCAAGTGTTCTTTTGAAAAAGATTGAAGAAGAAAAAAAGAGATTAATAAAGGAAGGTAAAATAAAGAAAACTAAATTATTACCCAAAATTACTAGTGATGAAATCCCATTCATGTTGCCTAAAGGTTGGATTTTTGAAAGGTTAAATGAAATTGGAGAATGGGGAGCAGGTGCCACGCCAAACAGAAGTAAACAAGAATACTATGGTGGAGAAATATCCTGGTTTAAGTCAGGTGAATTAATTGGTGATTATATTTCTAAATCTGAAGAGTTTGTAACTGAACTTGCATTAAAAGAAACTTCTCTGCGATATAATAAAATTGGCGATGTTTTAATAGCAATGTATGGAGCGACAATTGGAAAAACTTCAATTCTAGAGGTACCAGCGACTACAAATCAGGCAGTATGCGCTTGCACTCCATTTAAAGGAATTTATAATATATACCTCCTGTCCTTATTAAAAGCATATAAATCAAGGTTTATTGGAATGGGTGCGGGTGGAGCACAACCAAATATCTCAAAAGAGAAGATTATAGCTACCGTAATTGGTCTGCCTCCTCTCACGGAACAGTACCGCATTGTCGCCAAAGTCGATGAACTGATGGCCCTTTGCGACGAGCTGGAAAAACAGCAAACTGTCACCAATGCCCTACATGAAACGCTAGTAACCAATCTTCTTGGCTCACTGACAGATGCCGGAAATTCAGACTCCTTTGACGAAGCCTGGCAACGAATTGAAAATAACTTTGATACCCTTTTTACAACAGAACACAGCATCGATCAACTCAAACAAACAATCCTTCAGCTTGCCGTAATGGGTAAACTGGTTCCACAAAACCGGGAAGATGAGCCAGCCAGCGAATTGCTAAAAAAGATAGCCAAAGAAAAGGTTCGGTTGGTTAAGGAAGGAAAAATCAAAAAACAAGCTCCTTTGCCTGAAATCACAGAAGATGAAAAACCGTTTGATCTACCGAAAGGTTGGGAATTTGTCCAATTAGCGTCATTAAGTAGCCTAATTACAAAAGGATCGTCTCCTAAATGGCAAGGCGTTTCATATACGGAAAATCCTGAAGATGTTTTATTTGTAACAAGTGAAAATGTTGGTAGCTATCAACTAATATTTGACAACAAAAAGTTTGTTGAAATGAAATTTAATGAGATTGAACCCCGATCTGTATTAATGAAGGGCGATTATCTTATGAACATTGTTGGAGGGTCAATTGGTAGAACGGCGATTTATAACATAGATGATTTAGCAAATATTAATCAGGCCGTTTGTTTAATTCGTATTTTTCCTAATATTTTGGACAATCAGTACCTATTGCATTTTTTCAATAGTAGTGTATGTGTGTCCTTTATGTTTGACAAACAAGTTGATAATGCCAGAGCAAATTTAAGTATGGGAAATATATCAAAGTTTGTTATTCCCTTTCCACCTCTCGCCGAGCAACATCTCATTGTTTCCAAAGTCGATGAACTGTTTGCTATTTGCGATGCGCTGAAGGAGAGAATAGGTCTGGCCAGGGCGACACAGAATTTACTGGCAGGTGTGGTGGTGGAGCAGGCGCTAAAATCAGTTTAAAGTATGGAATACAAAAATCTTTATAATCCCTATCGAAAATGGAGTTGTTAAAAATTCAGGATCCTTTAAATAATGAGATATATTTTGATGTACAATCAATTGGTTTAGCTATAGGAAATTCAGAATTTAGTTCCTTCACGCATGATATAATCCGTAAAACTATAAGAAGCCCAACTGCAATTCTCGAACTTGATAAGGATAATAGAAAATATATAGGTTTTGTGCTTAATTCTCATATTAGAATTGTCAATGTATTATTCAATGGAGACTATTGGTATGTAAAAGATGTGGATCTTGATAAAAGTAAAGATGAATTATTTCTATTAATCCAAAAAAATAGGGTAATCTATAAAAAGTAGGAGACTATCCCCGTTGAAGAGAATTATCGCATTGTTACTAAAGTCGATGAACTGTTTATGATTTGTAATATCCTGAAAGAGAGAATCTTCCAGTATCAGACCACCCAAAATTTGCTGGCAGGGGCGATGGTGGAGATTGATAAAGACTAACGAAATACTTCCAGGATCATTTCCTTTATTAGTCTTTTTTCTATAACACTTACAGAAACATCAAAGTCTGGAGCAATAATTATCGCTGCCTCTGAAATCATTTTTTCATCCTCAATCTTCTCTGCATCCCAACCAGCATTCCTTCTCATTACAACTCTCCGAGCTTCTTTAAAGGAATCTAACAATTGATCGTAGGGAACAAGGAGTCTGCCTGCAAACTCAGATGCTTGTGACTCAAACCATCTCAGAGGTTCTTCCTGCAGATTCATTCTAAAGTGTTTCCATTCATCATCTGATAAAAATCTGACCATGTCAATTGTACTACGATGTAATACAAGATGTCCGATTTCATGTGCAATCGTAAATCTTACCCGTTTGTAAAATCGATCATCAAGGTACATACTCTCATCAACATAAATTGATTTAAAATCCCTTGAAATAAATCCTTCCATATCACACTCACGATGAAGTTCTTTAATTGGTATAATACTTATACCCATTGTGGCTTCAATCACGTGTTCTATCTGGACAGGAATGGAATAGTTAAAAATGTATTCATTCCGAAAATTATCAGCAATTTCCCTTATCTGAGGAAATGTTAGTTTAACGGGTACTATTTCTCTGGGGTCCATGATGACCTGATTTTCTCCAATAAATTACTAAGTTCAACTTCAGATGGTTTCTCTCCCCTTACTGTGCGAAAGAACACTGGTAATTGGTCCAGGATCTCAGATTCAATCAGTCCTTCCGGAATTGCAGATAGTGCGGATAGATCACACATTTCCTTATATTCCTCTCCTCCTTTAGGTATACTAAGTACAGAAGCAATTTCATCGAGGACATGTTTACTCTGAGGTGGAAGCGCCAATCCTCTTTCAATTTTACTCCAATTGCTGGCATCGAAACCGACTAGCCTGCAAAATTCGCGTAGCGTTAATCCCGAAGCAATCCGCTTTTCACGGATAAAATTAGCAAATGATGATTTCATGTTTAGTTTGGCTTGTGGTACAAAATTACCACACTTATTTTAAATTATCAATACCACGCCCCAATTTATTTTGATTATTTATTTCAATCAAGCGTATATTCGCTTTTCTGAACCGAGTTTGTAATTTCGTTATATACAAAATCCGTAGTGTGAATTTCAAGATCCAAAGCGAAAAACTCCGGAAGTATTTGCAAATGGTACAAGTCGAAAAATACACTTACATCTGTAATAACTATTTTCATACAAGCTGATTCATTTGTGACCTGAGTTCCCACGATGAGATGCCGGCAAAATATGCAGCTTCATTGATTGTAAGAACTTCTTTAGCTAACCCTACATAAACCAATCGCTCCATTCGCACAGGTCTTTCTTTCCCGCGGAAACGTCCTGGTTCCTTATTGGGCACATGATATTTTCGTGCCCTATAACCTATATTAAATCTTTTATACACGTTCTTGTCAATAATCCCTAATTGTAAGGCGCGACTGAAGGTTGCCGAAAATGAAATGCCCCACCTTTCTTTTATTAATCCAAGCTCATTTTCATAGAAGTGAAACCTTTCCTTTTGCATCTCCTTCCTTGCCATTTCAGCAGGATATAATAACGCACTTGCGAAAGCATGACAAAGCTTTTCTTCTTCCTTTTCACTTATATTTTCAGAGAATTTCAATGAATGATGAGCTAATTCATGGAGAGCGGTAAATCTTTTCCGTACAACATCATCATTAGGATTGGTTTTTCGAAGGGCGATTACTTTTTTGTCACCAACATCAGCTTTAAATCCATCAAAAGAATCGGGCGCTTCTATTTCAATAACTTTATACCCCTTATCTTCGAGCATATCTATAACATCAGGTATCGGATCATAACCCAGATTCCATTCCTGACGAAGTTGTATGGCAGCATTTTCCGCATCTTCGGGGATCGCTATTATATGGGGATAACTGAAATATTGTCTGTCATCTTCTGCATTTAAAAGATTATCTAATCCGAAATACCTTTCAAATGCTTCTTTTGCTTTTTCCTTGATTGATTCTTCTTCAATTGGAGACAACTTTGAAGAATACTTCCTGAACTCGAGATTCAGGAAGCTGATCTTAATTTCCGGTTCAGAATAGAAATAGTTAACCGGTACATTCAGAATATTTGAAATGGCAATAACCACTTCACTGTTGGGTCTCATCTTGCCTTGCTCATATTTGTTCAGCGACTGCTTTGAAACGACATTGCCTAGCTTGTCGGCTAAACTTTGTAGCGATATTCCAGCCATCTTTCGGGCAGAAATTAATCTGTTTGCAAAATTGGTTTTCATCGTTGCAGGTGAGTTGGTGTTGACAAAGATACAAAAAATATACGAAATGTCAACCATTTTTTAAAATCATTTTTCCCAGCAGACCCTCTTAGGATTCTATTTTCATACCCCGATGCCTTTATGGACCTTCATTGCCGGACCTCTGATCTCATATATAGGTGCCATGCTGGCTGTTTGCCTGCAAAGCTGGAGGGCAGCTGCGAGGAATCCGGTTGCGTCATTGAGTTATGAATAATATTTCTATAAAATGCTGATTCAGGTTTTAGACAAATAATAGTATGTTCATCATGACGATACCATCTGTATAGCAGGATCTTTTCCGGCTTGCCTTCGTGGGCTCAATAAATCTCCCGATTTTAAGAAATTTTAAGTCGTTATTTTAGCATAAGACTAAATTAAATTAAACCTTTAATCTGAAATTCTCTGGAGATTTCGATAGCCACGTATACACTGAATTGTTACAAATACTATTCTGATTTATGTGTCTCTTTATTTAACTTATAACTTTTAACTACCATGAAACAGCTATTTCTCTTTATTATGGTATTATTTGTAAGTGCATTTGGTAATGCACAGAAGGTTATACAGTCAGAGACTTTTGTGCCTAAAGCAGCGCCTGAGGGCCAGCAAAAAGATCCACGTTATGAAAAAGTAAAACGATTAAACAGTTCTCTTTAAAAAATAAACTAAACTTATTTGTAATGAAATCAAACAGACGTAAATTCCTTCGAAATTTTGGCACCGGGGCAGCGGGATTAACTCTCGGATCATCAGCAATTTCACTGGCAGCAACGACATCAGTGACTGGTAAAGATGAAGACGGTCAGATACTCTTTATAGGCGATAATATTGCATTAGCTGAGACCGCATATGGGAAAGTGAGAGGGTTTATTCATAAAGACATTTACAATTTTCTGGGGATACCTTATGGCGCCGGTACAGCTGGAAAAAACAGGTTTATGCCTCCTCAGAAACCGGATCCCTGGAAAGATATTTACCCGGCTGTTTACTGGCCCAATTCAGCGCCTCAGATACTCGACAACTTTTATTCTAACAGGTACCTGGCATTTACCGACTACTGGCATTATGATGATATAAGTGAAAACTGTCTTGGGATAAATGTCTGGACTCCGGGTTATACTGAAAACATTAAGCGACCCGTTTTACTCTGGATGCACGGGGGCGGATATACGAGCGGGAACTCGATTGAACACCCCGAATATCATGGAGAGAACCTCAGCCGCCAGGGAAACATTGTTTTTTGTTCTCTGAATCACAGGCTTGGGCCCTTGGGTTTTTCAAACTTTGCGGGTATTGGAGGTGAGAGGTATGCAGCCTCGGGAAATGCAGGGATGCTCGATATAGTCGCTGCCCTGGAATGGATAAGGGATAATATCTCGAATTTTGGAGGCGATCCTGGAAACGTTACTATAATGGGTCAGTCGGGCGGAGGAGCGAAGGTTTGTACCCTCGCTGCAATGCCATCGGCGAAGGGATTGTTTCATAAAGCAGTAGCGCTGAGCGGGAACAGCCTGAACGGAGGACAAAAGGATTACTCTGAAAAACTCGGATCGTATATACTTAATGAAGCAGGACTACAGGCATCACAAATTGATAAACTTCAGGATCTGCCATGGAAGGATTATTATGCAATTGCCAACAGGGCTTTGTTGAAATTAAGAACAGAATCGGGCATGACTGGCATGACTGGTGGATTCGGCCCTGTATCCGATGGTGTTTATCTTCCCCGGGAACCATATTTTTCGGGTGAGCTTTCCTCAAAAATTCCGATGATTATTTGCAGTACATTCTATGAAAGATCTCCCAGTTCATTCGATTCCTCCCTCGAGAATATTACATTGGATAAGGCTAAAGAGCTTGCAAAAACAACAAGAGGATTTGGAGCCTCTCTTGCTGAGAACGGGCCAAATATAATCGAAGCATATGCAAAGAATTTCCCCGACAGGAAGCCGATTGAAATATTGTCAATGGCAATAAGCAACCGGCGCCAGGCTATTGCCACGGCAAATGCAAAAGTGCAACAGCAGGCGCCTGTTTATCTCGCATGGTTTGGATGGAATCCGCCCCTCTTCGATGGCAGGCTGAGAGCCTTTCATACCATGGATATCGGCTTCTGGTTTTATAACACTGATGTTCAGATTTCCCATACAGGGGGAGGAGCAAGGCCAAGGAAACTGGCTTCAAAAATGTCCGATGCTCTCATTCGGTTCATGAAGACAGGTAATCCTGCCGGAACAGGAATTCCTGAATGGCCAAAATATACGTCGGCAAAAGGGGAGACTTTAATTCTCGATGATAAGTGCGAGGTGAAAAATGACCCCGACAGGGAGGCAAGGAAGTCACTGGAGTTGAAATAAGGATTGTTTTTACTGCTTTCCTCTGGCGCTTTTATCGAACAGGAAAAAGCAGCGCAAGGGGCAAAGACGGATCGGTAAATGAAAAACCATATGATTCAGAGAATCCACTGTATCAGTTTGGATTTGGACTAAGTTATTGAACTTTAATACTATAAAACTTCGACGAGACGCCCGGAAAAATCCGGGCTTTTCGTAATCGTAGCTGAACGTGTTGAAATATCTGACCTGTGCTTGGGGGGGCCAGATTATTATTATCTTTGAATATCCCGGGAAATAAATAAGTGATTTATCCATGAAAAAGGCATTACTCGTAATATTTGCATTGACATTTGGAATATTCCTGATGGGGCAGAAAACGACCAACTCAGTTAGTGTAGTCGGATCCGAAAAACAGGGTTTGGTTGCCGAACTGAATGAGAATGGAACCATCCGAACCCTGAAGATAAGATATGCCAATGGATGGCAGGAAGTTAAGTTCCGTTCCGATGAATATGGTGGCCCGGGATTCGGCAAAAAAGTAACCATGACCAGAAAATCGCCCGGAGAGCCTGTTTTTATAAGTGAAAACAATGGCATTAACTACTGTTTAGCCTATACGGTCACTGACGGAAAGTTTCAGATCGAAGTGACTGTCGTAAATAATAGCGGAAAGGAATTTGCTCCCGGACAATTGCCCCTGATTCTGGGGATAGATCACTTCATGGATAAATTTCCCGAGTGGAACACCCTTTATTTCCCAACCTTCCTTCGCTGCGAGCCGACTCATATCTGGGGGTATTTCATGACCCCACTTGGAAGGATTCTGGGGATATACTCCAATGAGCCTGTTGGCTCCTACACTGTGGGATACCGGGATATTATGTGGGACCACTACATCTACACCACAAGTCTTGATCTCCTTCAGCAGCCACCGGTCCCGGATCATCATCCGGCATACAAGCCACTCGCAGCAGGGGAAAAGAGAAGCTGGACAATCGGTCTCATGGCAATTGACCGGATGGATCAGATAACATCGAAATTGTCAGTGGCTGCTAAAGCGCCAATGGTTGACCTGTACAGCTATACCCTTGAACCGGGCGAGGCTGCTGAAATCGGAATAAATTCGACTTCTCCCGTAACCGGCACACTGACAACGCCTTACGGAAGGCAATTGCCCATTAAAATAACAGGTGATTCACAAAAAGGTAAATTTTCGTCTCTTTTTAATGAAACTGATGAGTACGGATATTACGATCTGAAGATCGAATCGGAAATCGGCAAAACCGCCACTGGCCGGTTCTATGTACGGCCTCCTTGGTCATGGTATATTAAAACTGCACGCCAGGAAGCGCTAAGACTGGTACCGAGAGCAGACCTTAACGGAGGTGCCGACGGATATTCGTGTGAAAATTATTACGGGCTGCTTGGTTTCTGGCTGGCATCCAAATACTTTCCCGATCCGGCCATTGACCTGAAAGGTACCCGCATTCAGGAAAAGGTGCTGGAACGACTATTCAGAGAAAAGGATGGCAAGTATTTCAGCGTAAATTCCGAACGGATTCAGAACGGCTCGTTCATGGTAAGCGTGCTTGTCGACAACTACCAGGCTACCGGCGATCCCGAAGCACTTAGGAAAGCCTGTGAATTTGCGGAGTTTATCCTTTCCCGCCAGCATGCCGACGGGTATTATGGCGGCTATGGAATGCATCCCTACACTTCGGTCCTTTACGTTGCCAAGTCAATCGTTGAGCTCATGGAGGTTGAAGCTGAGCTGGGTAAAACGGATCCTGTATGGATTGAAAGGTACAACAGGCATTATCAGTCAGTGAAGCGGTCCATCGACGATCTAGTTAGCCGCAAACTGGATGTGAAAACTGAGGGAGGCGGTACCTTTGAAGACGGTTCGGTTTCCTGTACGGCCACTCAGATCGCCATGTTCGCACTGATGCAGGACGATCCGGCTGAAAGGAAAAGATACACTGATGTGGCGCTCGAAATCCTTGATGCCCACAGTTGCCTCACTCGTCTTCTCTCACCGGACACCCGTTCCAACGGCAGTACCATCCGATGGTGGGAAGCCTGGGCCGACAACAAGACCGAGGGACAGATGACCACGTCGCCACATGGATGGTCAGGATGGAGACTATATGCGGTTTACTATGCCTACCTGCTTACCGGCGAGGAAAAATACCTCCGTGGTGTAATGAATGCACTCGGGTCATGTTCACAACTAATGGATTGGCCCTCCGGCCGACTGCGTCAGGCCTATGTAACCGACCCGCGCATTGCAGCGTGGAAACACGTACCTGACCCAAAAATACCAGAGGGTCTGCGTGTACCGAAAATATATGGCGAAGAATATCTCGAAACCATCGGAGAATGGTATGGGAGAAGCACATCTGGCGACACCTACCTCGACAAGGTGGAGTGGGGCTGGAACAGTGACCAGATCCCTTATGAGATCTTCAAGGCAATGGAGGAAATTGCCCTCACGTCAGCCTACGTAATGGAGCGGGCTGACGGGACACTTAAATCATACAACTGCCGCTGTTTCAAAAATAAAGGCATCCTAATTGTAAAGCCGTCGGAAAACATGGTCAGACAGGTGCATCTTAACCTGAAAACGCCGGCAGAGTGCCAGGTGATATTTCCAGATGGCAGAACAATAAGCGATCAGGTTTCCGGAATGGGATGGATCCGGAATAAGTAAAATACATGGAAACCGGCTGCCTGTATCTGTATTCATTTAGCTGATAATGAGGCCATTTTCGCTTTGAATTAACTTTGTCGCCCAGTTCCTTTTAGCAGGAAACTTGTCGCCCGTTCGCCAGTCGCTTTTCTACGGGACTCTGAAAATATACCCGCTCCCTTTCAGAGTAATTATCTCAACCGATGGGTCAGCAAGAAAATGATTTCGTAATTTTCTGATATAAACATCGAGTATTCTGGAATTGAAATATGAATCATCTCCCCAGACAGTCATGAGAAGATCTTTTCTTGATATCACTCCGTTTCTGTTGGCATTTAGCATCCTAAGCACCTGAAATTCCCTGTTGGATAGTTTGATCGTTCCTGCCTCCGATCTTATCTCATACCTGGCTTGCTCAAAAATATATTGGCCAATATTCACGGCAGCCTCTCCGGCAGAAAGTGTCAGATCATGCTTCCCAAGTTTAAGCTGATTTTCAATTCTTGCAATCAGCTCTTCTATGCTGAAGGGTTTTCTGATATAGTCGGTACCGCCGCAGTCAAACCCTTTTACAAGATCTGCAGTCTCGGTCTTTGCTGTGAGAAAAATAACCGGGATCTCCGGGAACAACCCCCTTATAGTCCTGCACAGACTGTACCCGTCAATATTTGGAAGCATAATGTCAAGAACAATAATATCAGGAGTGAAATTTTCAAACTGGGAGATAACCTTTGCGCCGTCAATTTCCCATAAGACTTCATAACCCTGTTTTTCAAGCGTAACATGTACGATTTTCCCTAGCGAGGGCTCATCTTCAATATACAGGATCTTTGTCCTTTGCATTACGATAATGGGATTTTCAGCGTAAAGGAACATCCGTGGTCAGTATTTTTAACAATTATACTGCCACCATGTTTCTGCATCACCAATGAAGCAAAACTGAGACCTAGCCCATAGCCTTTAACATTGTGTACATTATCTGCAGGCACTCTGAAAAATTTTTCAAATATCTTATTCTGATATTCTTCGGGTATGCCCGGTCCATTATCATTGACTTCAATAATTCCATAACCATTCTGAATACCTGAACTGATTAAAATGGATGGCTCCTTATCGCAATATTTTAAGCTATTATCAATCAGATTTATAAGTACGCCCCTGATATAAAGCGGGTCGCACTCCGCAAAAATACTTCCTGTCGCGATCCTGTATCCAATATTCCCTTTTTTCTCAACTCTGTGATGCATTGTCTCACCCGCCTCTCTTATAATATCATTGAGATCAATAGTAGTAATCTGCATCCTGAAATTATCTTCATCAAGTACCGATTGATCAAGAACCTTATTAATAAGCTCTTCAAGCCTTTGTGTTTCTGCCGTAGCCAGCCGCATATACTCGTCCATTACAACGGGATCATTCCTGAGATTATATTTACTAAGGGATTCGAGTGCTACTTTCAGGGTAGAGACAGGAGTTTTCAGTTCATGTGTGATATTGCTTACGAATTCATTTCGCAGACCGTTAAGTATCATTTGATTCCTGAGGCTTCTGTATGAAAACAGGAATGCAAGTGCTGTGATGAGTATCATTACAACTCCGAAAATGACCTGGGGAAGAATTTTTCCATACAAGTATCCGCTGTAACCCCTGACTGCTGCTTCAAGAAGAGGAGAGCCCATAATGGGATTGATATAGAGGACATCCCTGCCGATGACTTGTGAAGGTAAAGTGCCGTTTTTTCCCCACCTGATATTGAAAATCATTCCTTTGTTTTGCAGCTTTTCATAGAAGAACTTTTTGAACATTGCTGTATCAATGTTCATGGCAATATTAAAGGCACCTGTAGCGCTGTTTTTCATAATAAGAGTGTCCTCCGATCGCGCAACAATAAGTCTAACACTTCTAAGAAGCATATCACTTGACAGTCCTTTGTTCTTAACTGTATCCGGGAACACTTTCACAGTATCACTTTTGCCACTTAGATTGACATTTATAATGCTTTCGTTGTTCTGGCTTTTTAACATGATAGTTTCGTTCTGCACCGGAAGAATAAAAGACGATCTGGTAAAAGTGGAAGCAGGTCCTGAGTCTTGCCTTGTTGCCATAACTATTAGCCTGCTATCAGAAAGTACAGGGTTAACGTAAGTCTTGAATAACATTGAATCAAGGATAGCCTCATGCGACTCAAGATAGCAATTTCTTAAATCATTCACAAGCAATTCTCTTTCACCGCGGTATTGGGAGTTAAGCCACTGTGCTACAAAACCTGTCAGCAGAAGCTGGCTGGCAATCATAAGAATTAATATCCTCCTGTGCTTTCCTCTGTTTTTCATATGAATAACTTGATACAAAGATAAACACCATTGGTTACCGGCAGACAATCATTAACCTTAATTAACCTTGATTAAACAATTGTTAACAGTAGTTGAATCTGCGAGAGCCTATTTTTGAAGAAAAAATTAAACTTATGAAATTATTTCTACTCACAATTGCTTTTTCCATGTTTGCAGTTAATACATGGGGACAGGGAAAGTCTGCTGCACAGATAACATCAGGGAAGATAACCTACGTGGAAAAGATTAGGTTAGAGATCAAACTGGAGGGAGAAGCAGCACAAATGGCAGCAAATTTTCCGAAAGAGAATATTTCCGAAAAAGAACTTCTTTTTACCAGTGAAGCAACTCTCTTCCAGGAAGGTAAGGACATTACAAATGAAATGAATGTTGAAAATCATGATGGAGTAATAATAAAAATTGCAAGTTCAGGTGAGGATAAAATATATGCAGACCTTAAGAATAATAAAATCATTGAGCAGCGCGATTTCATGAACAGGATGTTTCTGATTGAAAAGCCAATTCCGGAATCAGCATGGAAGATTACCGGTAATCAGAAGGTTATTCTGGGTTATTCCTGCATGGAAGCTTCAAAGTCAGATAGTGCCGGACAAAAGACAGTTGTATGGTTTTCTCCTTCAATTCCTGTAAAAGGGGGTCCTGCGAGCTTTGTCAATCTGCCGGGGATGGTACTTGAGGCTAACGAGAACAACAATTCACGGATCTATCTTGCAAAGTCAGTTGAACAGTTAACACCCGAAGAATTAAAAATTCAGAAGCCAAAAGATGGCAAAAAATTGACAGAGCTGGAATTTGAGGCTGTAGTGGCGGAAAAGATGAAAGAGATGGGAATGCCGGGCGGTAAAATGGGTAGCGGAGCACAGATGAACGTTATTATCAGAAATTGAGGCACTGATCTAATGAGGATAGTGATAGGAATTGCTTTATTGTTGGTTTGTATTTCCGGAAATGGACAGAATGTTAAGCTCAGGGGAGAAGTCCTTGATGAGAAAGGACTCCCTTTGGTATCAGTTGCTTCGGTATTGCTAAACCCCGCCGACTCCACTCTTCTTTACTTCGGCATCACAGGAAATGACGGCCGATTTGAGATTGCAAATGTCAAAAACGGAGCATACGTGCTTCAGGTTTCGTTCGTGGGGTATACAACTACATATAAAAACCTCAGTTTGCCATTAAGTCAGGGAGATGATCTTGGGAGCCTGGTCCTGGTACCTAAAGTAGTCAATATTGGTGAAGTACTCGTTACAGGGGAACGGGTGCCGATAAAGATAAAGCGCGATACGATAGAATACAATGCCAAAGCCTTTAAGGTAAAAACTGACGGAGTTGCTGAAGATCTGATCAGAAAGCTTCCGGGCCTCGAAGTTGACAGGGCCGGAAATATCAAGGCGATGGGAGAGGATGTGAAAAATGTAACAGTAGACGGAAAAGAATTTTTCGGGAACGATCCCAAAGTTGCAACAAGAAACCTTCCTGCAGATGCAATTAGCAAAGTACAGCTTTTTGACAAGCCAACCGATGAATCAAAATTTACAGGAATAGATGATGGCGAACGCAACCCAACCCTGAACTTTGTACTGGATGAGAATAAAAAGAAAGGAGTTTTCGGCGATGTAATGGCGGGAGCAGGAACGGATGATCATTATCAGACGAGCGCTAAAGTATACCGTTTCACAGGGAAAAGCCAGCTAGCCGCACTTGGGATGTTCAATAATATAAACCAGTTTGGATTCTCCATGGGAGATTTCATGAATTTCAGTGGCGGGATTTCAGCCTTGTCACAGGGATCTGGCAGGGTAGTTTTGGGAGGAGAAAGTTCCTTTCCCGTAAATTTTGGTCAACCAGTTTATGGGTCAGGTTCTAATGGTGCCCTGGGGCTAAACTACTCATATTCCCCTTCAAAAGACAACAGGTTCTTCATGAGCTATCTTGGAAACGGTTCCAACCGTGTGCTATCCGAAACTTCAATGACGAGATATTTTACCCCGGGAGGTGATTATAATGTTAATGAGTCAAAAAATCAGATCAAACGCGATACAACACACAGGTTAAATTTCGGATTGCGAAAGATGATAGGTACAAAACAAAACATTATAGTTAATGGAGGGATCTCATTTAACAGCGCTTCAAACCCGTTAAACTCATCATCGGAGAGTTTTGCCAATGATCTGAAGGTAAATTCATTTGAAGGATCCTCTGTTGATTTTGCCTCAAGATTATCAGGGAATGCGGATGCAGCATACCTGTTGAAAGTAAACGAGGGAAAAACCATTTTGAAACTGTCAGGAAAAGGAAGCTATGCAGGAGGTAACTCAGATTCCCGTTTCCTCAACAGGACTGAGTTTCTCAATCCCTACAGTCTCGATATTATCAACCAGTTTTATAATCTGAAGTCGGTTAATTCGAATAATACAGGAGCAATTTCTCTCACGCAAAGAGTCAGTAAGCAATCGTTTATCAATCTTGCTTTAAGTGGTGGTTATTCAACTGAAGATCTGGTAAGGAAACAGGGTAATTTAGAAACAGGCTGGGTCCCGGTTGATACCCTTAGCCCTGATTTTGGCAAATCAGAAACATATTTTCGTCCGGGTCTTACCTGGAAATTAAGTACAGCGAAGACCCAATTGTCTTTAGCCGTTCAGGCTTCGGCGGGCAGCTACAACACTATTCTTAATGGTGATTCAGGCCAAAAGAGCAAGTATTTTTACCTAAATCCTGAATTAGGCTGGGAGTATGAATACAGGTCAGGAAGAAGGCTTATGATTAACTATGGAACCTCGGTAAAAACTCCGGGAGTCACTGAACTGCTTCCAGTTGTAAATAACATGAACTCACTTTCGCTTTTTTACGGAAACAGGAATCTGAAACCTGAATATATCCATAATGCTCATTTAGGATGGTGGCTTTTTGACCAGTTCTCTTTCACCTCATTTTTTGCAAACGTAAATGCCAGCTATACGCTTAATAAGATTAACTATTCCAGGGTCATTGATGATAACCTCGGGCAGAAGATTTCTCTGATAAATGTAAAAGATGACTTGACTGCAGGTTGTGATATTGATTTTTCAACTCCCGTTAAGCCGCTTGGAATTATGATCAGTATTGCATTGAGTGAAAATTTCAACAGGGGTATCAGTATGATTAATAATTCCGGGAACATAAACACAAGCTTCAGCCACAAAATCTCACTTACTCTGGATAACAGTAAAAAAGATAAGTGGGACATTGAAACAGGGGCTGCTTTAACAATTACCGATTCTAGGTACTCAGTTCAAAAATCAATGAATAATGTGTACCAGGATATCTCATGGTTTTCCCAGGTCAGTTTTACTCCCGGAGTTCATTTCAACTTCAGAGCCTCGGCTGATATTACAAGCTATTCGGCTAAGACATTTAATGAATCGCAGCTTATTCCGCTTTTAGGAGCAGAGTTTAACTACTATTTCCTGAAGAACCAGAGAGGTGTTATGACTCTCGGAGGTGTTGACCTGCTTAACCGGAACAAGGGAATTGAGAGGATCAGCGAACTGAATAACCTTCTGGAAAGGAGATCAGATATTATTGGAAGATACGTAATGCTTTCTTTCAAATACCGGCTTAATAAAATGGGGGATACAAGCGGAGGGCTTAATGTTAAGATCAGGAACAGGCGTTAGTAAATATTCATCAATAATTTAATGGGTATGAAAGAAAAAATCCTCCTCATTTTTGCTCGGGATTCTTCTCTTGTTGACAAGAGGTTTAAATCAGGAAACCGGACATGATATAGTTTAACTAAAGTGCTGATTTTTTTGAATACCTGTAAGTCAGTCCAAAACAATATTCAAAATCTAATAAATTGCTGTCAGACGAAATTTGCTTATCCATATTAAATCAGCCGATGCCTTTTAACCGCCATCTTTGAAATGTCGGGTAACCCCTGCCTTTGATGTGCGATAAACATAACTTACCATATTCCAACACTGATTTGTCATCCGAATAGCCTGCCATATACTCAAAACCAACAAATACCCCTCCGGCCGAAAGTGGTATATTATATTTACTAAGATCAACAAAGGTTTTATTCTTCCTGAAATTTTCCGGTTCCCGATTGATAATAATATTCCTTTCTGTTAATTCTTTTCCTGGCTTATGCATAACAGGGTCATTTTCATAAATGTGAATCCGGAAAGCATGAGTTGAAGATTCTCTTTCATTTTCAGTATGGGAATATGAAGTGTTTAATGTGAAATATACTTTCTCAACGAATCCTTCAGTTATTGTGGGTGTGTTAACAAAATTTAGAACCGCCCTTATCATTTATTAAATGAGGATATGCCCGATTCACTTGCGATCCTTCCCGGGGTGCTTTACAAAAAAAATGCCAATAAAATTATTAGTTGGTTTGGGCTTAAACAGAGCAATAAGGCAGTCTATAGGAATAAAGACACCTTGCGAAAAATTTGTATGTGTCGAATAGAATAGACAATAATATTGTATATTTGTTGTATTGAATCGACATAATATGAATAACTTATTGGAATTTCAGGAAAATATACTTCGTCAGATAAAAAATGATTTCCGAAGATATCTGCATGGTAAGATAAACTGGAAGCATCGGATGATTGGGATTAAAGGACCCAGGGGAGCTGGAAAAACCACACTGATGTTACAGTATTTAAAATATGATCTCGGAATTCCATCAGAGGCACTTTATATCACAGCTGATCATAACTGGTTCTATAATCATACCTTGTTTGATGTGGCAAACGACTGGTACAAGCTGGGTGGGAAGATATTACTTATTGATGAAGTGCATAAATACCCCGGGTGGTCAGTGGAATTGAAGAATATTTATGATGGGTTACCAGAGATGAAGGTCGTTTTTTCTGCCTCTTCTGCATTGGACATTTACCGTGGGGAAGCCGATTTAAGCAGGAGAGTCATTACCTATTTGCTTGCAGGACTTTCTTTTCGTGAATTTTTATTATTTAACAGAGGGCTAAGTTTTGAGGCAATTACAATTGATGATATTATTAAGAATCATCAGAAGATAAGCAGGATGATAACTGAAGATTTTCGTCCTTTACCTCCATTCCACAAGTATTTGGAAGTTGGTTATCTGCCTTTTATTGCTGAAGGGGAAGATACCTATCTTATCAAATTGAAGCAAGTGATTAATACAATTGTCGATATAGACCTTGCCTATATAGCTTCTTACAATTCGGGAACTGCAATAAAGGTCAAGAAATTATTGGGGGTAATAGCAGAATCGGTACCTTTTAAACCGAATATTGCATCACTGGCCAGGAAGCTTGATTTAAGCAGAGACAGTGTCTATCAGTATATCTATCAGTTAAGAGATGCCAAATTGCTCAACACAATTAGTACTGAGGGAAAAGGTGTGTCAACACTGCAAAAGCCTGACAAAATATTTCTCGAAAACAGCAATCTGGCCTTTACATTAATGGAAAATCCGGATATTGGCAATGTCAGGGAAACATTTGTTTTGAATCAACTGCTTAATGCAGGTCTGAATGTAAATTCTCCCGCAGAAGGAGATTTCATTATCGGGGGGTTAACAATTGAGGTAGGAGGTAAAGGAAAGAATAGTAACCAGGTGAAGCATCTGGATAACTATTTGGTTGCATCGGATAATCTTGAAACAGGATCGGGAAACAAAGTACCTGTCTGGTTATTTGGTTTTTTATACTAACATAAAGCATGATTCAGGGAGGATTTTTTCATGATCCGTTTTCCTGTTTTTTTTAGCAGGGCGCCAAGATAATTGGAAGGAATGAATACTTTGTCTGGGCAGTAACGGACTGATGGCAACCCTGATTAGAGTGGCAACTCTTATAAAAAGTACTCATCCACAGCTTTCTCGAATCGGCCTGATACATCATTATTTACGTTACTCCTGATTCTAAACTGACGGTCAAAAAATCGCTTGCAATAATTAAAATACAAAAAAAGGGATGCTGAATTTGATATAGTGGTCCGGGAAAAAATATTAGCTTTTACAGCTATGATTACCTCATTATTTTAGTAAATTTAGCACGAAGCAAAATTAAAGGTTCAAATTCCTGTATACAGGCAGATACAATTGTGATTGGTTATCCTGTTAAAAATCTTATCTGAAATTTATGAATTACCATAATAAATCGAAAAAGGAACTCATAGTTGAGCTTCTTAAAGTAAGGCAGGAGCTTTTTTCAAATAAAGAAACACCCAAAATCGAAAACAAGGATGTGGGGCAGCTTGAATTTGAACTTGGCGAAAGAATAAAAGAATTGAATTGTCATAATGGGATGACTCAGCTTTTCCTGAATAAAAATCTTTCCATGGATGAGGTAATGGCAGAGCTGGTTCTTTTAATACCTGTTGCATGGCAGTTTCCGGAATTGGCTGAGGCTGTTGTTAAAGTCAGAAATAAAACATATAAGACAAAAGGGTACAAGAAGTCTGAGTTTTCCCAATTGAAAGAAATAATTGTAAGTAATGAAGTAATAGGTTATATTGAAGTATGTTATCCGGTGCGTAAGTTGCCTCCTGCTGAGCATATTTTCCTGAAAGAAGAGTCAGACTTGCTAAGTTCTATAGCTGAAAGAACAGGAGATTATATTGAAATAGCAGAAAAGTCAGTCGCTCTTATAGAAAGTGAAAAAAGGTTCAGAAATATTGTTGAAAATATAAATGAAATTATTTACGAGTATGACGAAAAAGGTATTATCAGGTACATTAGTCATGTTACGGAAAAAATCCGCGGGTACTTCAGTCTGGCGAGACTTCCAGAGAGGAATATATCAATTTATGGAATACCATCGGAGCCGGAAAGGAATGGCACGGGACATCTCACAATAAGAGAAAAACAGGGGGAACTTTATTGGGAGTCGTCAACAATTGCCCCTGTATTGGATGAAGGAGGTAAGATTAACCATTATGTCGCAATCAAAGAAGATATTACAGAATGGAAACTTGCCGAGGAGGAATTACGCAAGTATAAGACTATAGTTGACCAGGCGAACTTCGGAAATGTTCTTTCTGATCTTAACGGTGTATTGCTTTATTCAAATGATGCCTTCGCAAAGATGCATGGCATGGAAGTGAATGAGATTATAGGTAAACATCTTTCAATACTTCACAGTGAAAAACAAATGATCCGTGTTGCTGAAACAATTGACTTATTGAAGACGAATGGTGAATTCAATGCAGAGGAAGTGTGGCGTACCCGGAAGGATGGTTCGGTTTTTCCATCCCTCATGAATGCAAAAATAATGGTTGACAATAACAATGTTCCTCAGTTTATGACAGCAACTGTTCTTTACATTTCAATCATTAAGGATGCTGAACGTGCTATTCGCCTGAGTGAAGAGAACCTTAATTATGCCCAGGAGATAGCAGGGATGGGGAGCTGGCAGCTTGATTTAGCAACAGGCAAAACAACCTGGTCTGAAAATCTTTATAAAATCTTTGGACTGCAGCCGAAAGTTTTGACATTGAAGGGATATTACGATTGATCAGACAGTATAAAGGAATTGTAGAAAGCATCAAAAAATAGCAATGGGAATTGATAACATTATTCTGGAACAGGATGAGAATTCACGCATCCTGATTGTTGATGACAATGTAAAGAACCTTCAGGTTCTGGGTGGATTTCTTCATAATGAAGGATATTCGGTTGAATTTGCACTTGATGGAAATTCTGCACTTGACTGGATTTCAAGGAACAGCTTTGATCTTGTTTTACTTGACATCATGATGCCGGGAATTGACGGTTATGAAGTTTGCAGGGCAGTAAAAAAAGAGGAAAAAAACAAAGATCTTCCTTTAATCTTTCTGACGGCTAAAATTGATCATGAGAGTGTTATTGAAGGATTTGAAGCAGGAGCAGTAGATTATATTACTAAGCCCTTTATTAAAGATGAACTTCTTGCCAGGGTAAGAACACATCTGGAGATAAAAAAATCAAGAGACAGACTGGCTGAATATCTGGGAGTTATTGAAGAGAAAAGCAGGAATATAACGGCCAGCATCGAATATGCAAAGAATATTCAGGAGGCGATGCTGAAAACTTCACTTGAGTTTAAAGAGCTTATCCCGGAACATTTTATTCTTTACCTCCCAAAGGATATAGTGAGTGGCGATTTCTACTGGTTTACCTGCATCGACAATCTGATAGTTATTGCTGTTATGGATTGCACGGGACATGGAGTGCCGGGAGCGCTTATGAGCACTCTTGGAATAACTTTGTTAAATGAGACAGTGCTTCGTGAAAAAATCCTCAGACCCGATCTGATACTTGAAAATTTAAGAGCTAAACTTATAAAGACACTCAGCCAGAAGGGATATCCGGGTATTATCAAAGATGGTATTGAAGGTTCCGTTTTTTGTTTCGACACTTTTATGAATCATTTCCATTATTCCGGTTCGTGCAATTCAATGATTATTATTCATGAAGGTGAATTGCAGGAGATAAAGCCTCAAAGAATCCCAATCGGCTATAGCGATAAAGAGGTTGATTTCGAGAATGTTTCGCTGAGCCTCAGCAAAAACGACCTTGTATATATGTTTTCAGACGGATATCTGGATCAGTTTGGCGGCCCTGAAGCAAAAACAAAAAGATTCATGATCAAAAGATTCAAGGAAATTCTTATGGCAAATCAAACATTGCCTCTGGAACAGCAGAGAGAAATACTCTTGTCCGAATTGCTGGCATGGAAAGGTGATTCAGATCAAACGGATGATATCCTTGTATTGGGAATCAGATTTTAGGTCCTGCCTCACAAAGAAAAAATCAAGCTATGCTGTGCTTAGCTTGATTTTTTCTTTGCAGGCAAGAGGCTCGAAATATCTAACTTTTATTTATGGTCTGCAGACGGCTGGGATTCATTGCCCCCTTTTGGTTATTTCCCTCATCCATTTAATCAAACCTTCCGGATCACCATCGGCACAATGTCCTCCGTCCCAGAATACTGATGCATTCACAATCTTATTCCGGTTCTCGAGGCCTGTAGCCAGATTCACCATAACGGTTTGTGAGGTATGGTTGTCGCTGGAGCCATTCCTGAGCCACCAGTAACCTGCGCAACCTTTGTTATCCTGTCTGATGAAATAATTTGCATTCATCAAATCAACAAGCATTTTTACTTCGTTGTCAATCACGGCATTCTTATCACCGGTTGAATGCTGCAGACTGAAATTTGTGAAATGCCTCGAATCAGTTGTCTTGTTGCCGAATAAATTTGGCTCGGGCTGTTTTTTGTCAAAATCGTCAAAGGCCGGCATCCCTTTCATCCGGCCGACATGTGATATATAGTCGGGGAATTCAAAAGTGGCACCTTTTTCATTCCAGGTAATCCATTTGTTACCGGAGAGGTACTCATTGCGTTTTTCCTCTGTGAGGCCATTTAGGTATTCATTTGCAGAAGGAATAAGGAAATAATGAAGGAGATACCTTTCGTAATTATCAGCGGTAAGGAAGCCAAAGCCATTTTTGCCTTGAAGTTTCAATGACAATTGATATTCTTCATACATAGCTTTCAATTGTTTTGATAATTCCTGGTCAACAAGACCTGATCTCGATGGATAGGGGCCATACATCCACTCATAAGCACCGTCGGCATTTTCCAGATCAGTGATGGGACTGTAACAGACACTGCCGAAAATATTGTCGTTTGCATCGGCTGCCCCGATTTCTTTTAAGTAAGAGTCGTATAAAGGACTGTTGCCTGAAGTGCCAAGAAGAGCCGATACTGCGCCGCCCGCGCTGCAGCCGACGGAGATAATCTGATCGGCATTACCAGGAAGGACGCCTTTATTGTGACGGATATAGCGTACGGCAGCCTTTAAGTCTACAATTGCAGCAGGAGCTTTTCCATAAAAGGTTCCGTCATCAGCTTTATTGTCGCGTCCCCTGCATCCTGGTGTTACTACAACGAAACCTGCAGCCAGAGCCAGATCAGGTCTGCTGCTTAATGAAGATGTTCCTCCCGGGCTGCCAGCCCTTGGCTGCATTCCGCCAGGCTGTACACCCGGTCCAGCGGGACCACCGGCAGCAGGGCCGGTACCGGTACGAGGTGTCGCAGTTCCCCCATTTCTGACCGACATGTAACCGCCAATGCCTATTGAAAAGAAAATCGGAGCATTTTTTGCTTCTATGGTTACATCATCTATTTTGACAGGAACACTTACGTCAAGGCTCTGAAAGTCTTTGTCAACAGGTTTTGCAACATAAAGTATGTGCATGTAAGAGTGATAAGTGACCTTCTTTTCGCCTGAAGAGGTTCTTACTATTCTGGTTTCAACTGTAAAGTTATCCTTTGGGAACAGGAGTGGGTCTTTTGACTGTCCTTCTGCCGTGGTCCAGAATAAACAATATGTTATTGCCGCTGTAATAATCGTTTTTTTAAACATAGATCGTTTTTTATAGAAGTGTATTTTATTCCGTAAATTCTGTTTGCAATTTAACATATTGCCGGTACATATCCGTGAAAAATACCTCTTTCGAACTTAAATACCGCACGCTTATTTAAGTGTTATACTTAATGTTTTATGCTTTCTACAATTGCTTTATACTGTCTGATTAACCTGAGTATCCCTGTAATATCAAAACTTTCGGCTGCAGTCACAACATCTTCACCATAACTGATTATTGTATTGCAAACATGCTTACGGCCAAGAATTACAAGATCTTTGCCGAATTTCTTTATTTCACCAAGTGGCTGCCTGGCACTAAATGTATCGCAGGTCTGAGAGTATTTGCCAAGGAGTTCCGCAATCAATCCTTCGTAATCAGTCATCATCTCATCCGGTCTCTCAGTAACCTCAGTAATTTCTGCATCTGGTTTCACTGTTAATTTATATGGAAGACTGTTCATCAGGGCCTGAAAAAGTTCTGAAATCCGTACAGGTTTTATAAGCAGGTCAGCAAACTCACTATTGAAAATCTTCACCTTCTGCTCTTTCATTACCGAAGCCGAATATGCAATAACAGGAATATGCTTCAGTTTCGGATCAGACTTAATCTTTGTAAGTAATTCGAATCCATTCATCCCAGGCATTCTGATGTCGGATATAACAAGATCGGGCATATTTTTATCCATTATCTCCAGGGCGGAAACTCCGTTTGCAGCTTCAAGAAGACTGAATTCTCTTTCCCGTAAAGCATCTTTAATGAATTTTCTGTTTTCATCAACATCATCAACCACAAGAATGGTTGCATCCTCAAAAATGATATCGTCAGGATTTAATTCAACGTTTGATTTAATGCCTTCATAACTTCTCAGGAACGGCAAATCGGGGATGAAAATTATAAATGTGCTTCCCTCACCTAACTCAGATTTAACCTTGATGGTTCCTTTCATAAGTTGTACAAGTCTTTGAGTTATAGCCAGGCCAAGGCCTGTCCCTCCCTGATTTAACCTGCTTTTAACCTGGATGAATGATTCAAAGATATCTTTAATGAATTCCTTCGGGATTCCGATTCCTGTATCTGAAATTTCAATAACCAGATCAATAAGCTCCTCATGTTTGGTATCAGAATAATAAACCATGCGGGGATTCTCACTCCGGATTTTAATACTAATGACCCCTTTTTGGGTGAATTTCACAGCGTTACCAACAATGTTAAGAATCACCTGACGTAAACGGGGTCCGTCAAGGTAAAAAGAAGCTGGTGTTCCTGAAGCAATATCTGTAGTGAACTTCAATCCTTTTTCAGACAATTTAAATGAAAAGATCTTCTCAAATTCAGTAAAAAATACCCTGGTTTCAATATAATCAAACTCCAGTTCCAGTTTTCCTGCTTCAATTTTGGAAAGATCGAGAATATCATTTATCAAAGTAAGGAGTGAACGTCCGCTGGAAATTATTGAATTAAGGAAATCTTTCTGAGTCCTGTCCTTGACAAGGTTCCCCAGTAATTCAGAATAGCCAAGAATTGCGTTCATAGGTGTTCTGATCTCATGGCTCATGTTAGCCAGAAATTCGCTCTTAGCAATGTTAGCCTGCTCGGCTTCCATGCGTGCATTTCTTAAAGTTTCTTCCGCAAATTTACGTTCTGTAATGTCTTCGAAGATGTAGAACCTTCCAAAATACTCGTCATTTTCGCCCCTTATCTGGGTTGAAAATCGACGTATAACCCGGTTTTTGGTGAAAGCAATTTCATCCTCAACAATAATACGGTTTGATTCAGACTGAAGAGGTTTGCACGATTCGGCAAAGGCCTGTACGTCGGCCAATACAGGAATGCAATATGGAATGATGTCGTTGTTTTTAAATTCGCCGCGGTGCATTTGATCCTCTATATGCTCAATCTCCCAGATCTGGCAAAAACGTTTATTGATATAGAGGATCTCATCGTTACGGTTATCAACCACAAGAAATCCAAGGGGTGATGAATTGGACATTAATTCCAGAAACGATTTATTCCATTGCAATTCCTCTTCAACCTTTTTTCGTTCGGTGGTATCCTGATGAGTTCCCGACATCTTAAGCGGTTTGCCGTTTGCATCCCATTCGTGTACTTTCCCGCGGTCCAGAACCCAAACCCAGCTGCCATTTTTGTGTTTCATCCTGGATTCGAATGAATAATAATCGGATTCTCCGGCAAAGTGCTTTTCTAGCAATTCTCCTGAAACTTTTAAATCGTCAGGGTGGGCGAATTTCATCCATGTTTCAATACTTACGGGAGAAATCTCATCCAGAGTATATCCTATAATATTCGCCCAGCGTTCATTGAAAATGGTTTCGCCGGTGGGTACATTCCATTCCCAGGCGCCAACATTGGTACCTTCAATAATGGAGGCAAGACGCTGTTTTTCGATTGCCAGATTAGTTTCAACATGCTTTCGTTCTGTGATATCACTAATAAACCCGTGCCACATCACCGACCCGTCTTCCTTGTGCTGCGGCATGGCATTGCCAGAAAGCCACCGGATGGTTCCATCTTCGAATTTTACCCGGTATTCATGGTTCCAGAGCTCCATTTTGCTTGCTGAAATCTGAATAGATTCACTCACTGCATCAATATCCTCAGGATGAAGGACGGCAAAGACTGATGAAGCATCATCTATAACATCCTGAGGACTTACCCTGTAAATATCCCGGATTCCTTCACTTGCATAAGGAAAACAAGAAGTGCCGTCAGGACGTAACTGGTACTGATAAACCATGCCAGGTACGCGGTCGGCAATTTTACGCAGCCTTTCGAGTGCCTCCTCCATCTGAAATGTCCGCTCCTCCACTTTTTGCTCCAGAGTTGCATTCAATTCCAGAATCTGCTTTTCTGACTCCTTCCGTTTAGTGATATCTTCCTCAACAGCCAGAAAATGTGTGATATTTCCGCTCGCATCGACCACCGGCGATATAAATGCCAGAACCCAGAAAAGTTCACCGTTTTTCTTTTTGTTATGAAATTCTCCCTTCCACTCCCTGCCGGCTTTAATTGTGTCCCAAAGAATTTGATATTCTTCCTCTGAAGTTTCACCCGAGCTGAAGATTCGGGGATTCGTACCCAGTAATTCATCCGCGGTAAACCCGGTTATTTCAACCACTTTGGGGTTTACATATTCGATAAAACCGGTTGTTCCCGTGATTACTGTCATTACCGGACTCTGCATTATTGCAAGGGAGAGTTTATTCAGCCCTTCCTCGGCCCCTTTGCGTTCGGTAATTTCCCAGGCCATATCGGCAACTAATGTCACAGTCTCGATATCTTTTTCAGTATAATCGGTAAGTTTATTGCCGATACCCACAACAGCCATTATTTTTTCGTTTCTGATCACGGGAACCACCAGTTCACGTACAACCGGTGCGTGTCCTTCCGGGAGTCCCTGCCGGTGAGCAAGGTTCATGTAATCGTTGTGAATGACCGCTTTTCGCTGCCGCACACAATCTACCCAGACACCTGCCTTATCGATGCCATAGTGTTGACTGGCACCTTCAGCCGTGCACATGGTTTGTAAGGTGTTTGTGGACCAGCTTTGAAGTGTCAGCGTTTTTTGGTCGGCATCCACAGAATGAAAAAAACCTATACTGCTACCGGTCAAAACCTCCAGTTCATCCAGGAGCTTTTGCTGCAGCTCGTAGCGTGAATGCAATTGTGCAAACTCTGTCAGTTGTAACCTGATCTCCAATATCTTCTCCGATAGTTTGCGCTCCGAAATATCACGCAGGATACCGGTTATTTTCAATGGTTTGCCATTGTCATCACACACAAGTGCAGAAGATACAGCAGCATGTATTATTGAACCATCTTTGTTTCGAAGCCCCAGTTTATAATCTTTAACTATTTTCTGTTCAAACAGTTTTGAAAAATAAATAGTCCGTTCATCAGGATTTGCATAAATCCCTGCAAATGATTTACCTATCATTTCATTTTTGCTGAACTGTCCTTTCGTGATTATTTCAATTGAAGGACTAATCTCCACGAGGGTTCCGTCCAGTAAGGCCTCGAAGTAAACTTCCTGTACACTTTCGAAAATGCTGTGGTATCTTTCTTCACTTTCGTGTAATGCCAATTCAGCTTTTTTGCGATCGGTTATATCTACTGCAGTTATCAGACAATGACAACCATCATCGGTCGTGGTTCCGCTCAGATGGGCATAGAGGGGCACACAGGCAGGTGCATCAAATACAACTTCGCAACTTTGCAGGCTTTTTTCACGAAATGTTTTTGAAAGAAAAACGACAAAAGTATTTCCGGAAACGCTGCTAATAAAAAGTTCAAGTTTTTTGTTTATCAGTTTCCTGCGATCATTGCCAAGCATTTTTGCCGCCGTAAAATTTAACTCAGCGATGTTGCCATCGGGATTAAGGGTAAAATAGGCAGTTGGCGCAAAGTCGAAAAGGCTTGTGTATTTTTCTTTGGCAAGTTCTTCCTGTTGTATCGCCAGAATGAGTTCCTCGTTCTGTAACTCAAGTTCGATTTGGTGCACCTGAAGTTCGTGAATGAGTTTCAGCGTATCTACATATGAAATTTCAGAAACTATTTTTGTCGATTTCTTTTTCAATTCTTCTTCTGCCTTCTTTCGAAGCATTTCAGAAGATGCTGATTTTTTTTTTGACTTCATGGCTCGTGCAAATTATATTTACGTAGAATCCCTATGGTCACTAATCATTTTGTAAAAATAAGCTGTTATTAATAATTTAGTAAATGGAAAGTAACAATATGAGAGTTAGGTAAGAAATAAAAACCCAGGAACCCGATATGGCAGATTGATGGGAATCAAAGTAAAGTTACTAAAATAAAATGATTTTCCTGGTTTTACTCCCTCCTGCATTTTGCGTTAATATCATAATATATATTAAGTTCTCTACACTTTACCCAGAGGGAGTATTGATTTACCGTAAACCTCATTAAGTATCAGAGATGCAGAGGTATATATTGCAGATAATCCGCAGAAGATACCTTCAATTCCTGCAATTACCTTAATTGTGCTAATTCCGGTGAAATCACTAATAGAGAGAAGTAAAAAAAGTATTGCCAATGATCCGAAAACAACTTGCAAAGCCCTGTTTAACCTGAGTGTGCCAATGAACATAAAGGCAGTGAAAATACACCACATCAGCAGAAACCAACCCATTGACACCTCATCAGGTTTTAATCCAGCACCAATTGACGTTTTAGGAAGAAGCCAGATGGTAACCAAAGTAATCCAGAATGATCCATAAGCAGTGAAAGCTGTCGCTCCAAAGGTATTATTCTTCTTCCATTCCTGAATTCCTGCTATTATCTGGGCTATCCCTCCCACGAAAATTCCCATACCTATTATCATCGAGTTAAGCTCGTATAATCCGGCATTGTGAAGATTCAATAATACAGTTGTCATTCCAAATCCTAGAAGGCCCATGGGAGCAGGATTTGCTGTAGTATCCTTTATTGTTAAAGTGGCTTCGGTCGTGTTCATTTTTCTATAGTTTAGATGGGGATAATATATCCCGAATGGTGAAGTTAAAACTTCCTTCGACAAAATTAAAATAAGATGCTATTTATAATAGAAATTAATGGCAATATTCTATGAGATACCGGAACATATGGTCCTGTTTTATCTAATAGGATATAACTATGCATATAAGAGATACGGGGAAGATCATATCAAATATCCTGATCGTGTGATGGTCGGGACCGAAACCTGTGTATTATAAAGAGGTTTTAAGTATTATGAACCATAAAAAACCATTAAAGATCTTTTGAAAAGTCTAAAACCTCCTTATCTTTAATATATTATAAATCCTGATTCTGTTCTTTCCGGAATCGCAGAACAGGCACAACAACAATAAGCACACATATTAAATTAAATCATTAACCTGAGCATCATGAAACGACGAAATTTTGTTAAATCCGTTGCCGTAACAGGTGCCGGAATGATTATCCTGCCTGGCGGTATTCTATCAGGAAAAAGCCCAAGTGATAAGCTGAACATTGCACTGATCGGGGCACATGGGCGAGGCAGCCAGCATTACGGAGCGCTGGAGAGCGAAAATGTGGTTGCCATTTGCGACGTACATGCAGGTAATATGGCTTTGGCTGCAAAGCAATATCCCAATGCAAAGCAATACACCGACTGGAGGAAATGCCTCGATCAAAAGGATATTGATGCTGTAATGATTTGTACTCCCGATCACCACCATGCATTTATCAGCATCTGGGCCATGAACCGCGGCATGCACGTTTACTGTGAAAAACCGGTAGGCGAATGCGTTACCGAGGCGCGCGAGGTGCGGAAGGTGTACCTGGCAAACAAGAATAAGCTGGCTACCCAGCATGGGACACAGCGTCATGCCAACGAGAATTTTGACCGTGTTGCAGAACTGGTCCGTGGTGGAGCTGTAGGCGAACTTAAGGAGGTAATGGCATGGGGTGACAGGACTCATGACAAAACCGGATATCTTCCGGAAGCAGGACCGGCACCCAAAGAGATTGACTGGGAACAGTGGATCGGACCTGTTAAGATGCATCCCTACAATCCGGGATACTTTGGCGCAAGACCAGGTGCTGGCTGCCTCTTATGGAATATGTACCACGATTTCGGCAGCTGGCAGATAGGAGATATGGGCAGCCATACAATGGACCTTGCCTGGAACGCGATAGATGCCGGTCAACCTATAAGCGCCCGGGCTGAAGGGGACCCATTCAACCCCGAAGTTGTTGCATCAAACATGCATACCAAATTTAATTTCCCGGCCAACGATTGGAGAGGCCCGATAACTGTTGAATGGTACCAGGGTAAGTTAAGCCCGGCGTCTCCGAATCCTGCCATTGACATACTGAAAATTGATCATGGTGCGATGTTCAAAGGTACCAGGGGAACTCTTATAGCTGACTTTAACATGCGAATGCTTCTCCCTGATCGCAGCGGAGCCGATATGACATATTATAAACCACCAACCAAAGAGCAGGTTGCGCCTCCTATGGTCGGTTTCCAGCAACAATGGTTCAATGCATGCAAGGGTGACCTGAAGACTGATTGTAATTTTGACTACGCTGGCCGTATGATAGAGACATTAATGCTTGGGCTTGCTGCTCATCAGGCTGGCAAGGAATTGCAATATGACCCTGTTACCGGACAAGTGACGAATGATGCCGCTGCCAATGCATACCTGACTAAGGAATATCGCAAGGGTTGGGTGCTTAACGGGTAAATATTTGACCGCCCGGGCCTGCAATGAAAATCAGACACTTACATTATCAATTTGTGAGTGTTTTTTTTTGAACCTTTTTTACAATTGTCTCCCCAATTTATCAGGAAGCGCCATTCCGTCAGGATTCCAAATGAACAATTGGCTTGAGAATTATATTTACAGATCAAATGTTGGAATCACGGTATTGATTATGGCAGCTTTATTGACCATCTTAATTACCTTCCTGACTATTGGCTTTAAAGCATACCAGGCTGCAATAATGAATCCGGCCAAATCGCTTAAGACAGAATAGTGTATTTCAATCGCCTCACCCCAACCTCTCTATGAGACTTGGGGTTTGCCCCTCCCGGGAGAGAGGGTAAATAAAGTGGAGGATTACGCTCGATTCGCATTCGTGATCCTTTTAGGTAACTGCCAAGTTAAAATCCCTCATCCGCTTTCGGCGTCTGTTGGATTTTTTTCTTTATTGACAGGAGGTTTGAAATATCAACCTTGATTTAGTTAGAGATATTTATAAAATTATTAGGAGGTGCAGGCTTAAACATCAAAAAAGCAGTCTATTGCATAAGATGCCTTGGTGAAAATTTATATATGTCGAATAGAATAGGCAATAATATTGTATATTTGTTGTATTTAATCGACATAAAATGGATTACTTATTGGAATTTCAGGAAAATATACTTCGTCAGATAAAAAATGATTTCCGAAGATACCTGCACGACAAGATAAACTGGAAGCATCGGATGATTGGGATTAAAGGCCCCAGAGGAGCTGGAAAGACCACGTTGATGTTACAGCATTTAAAATATGATCTCGGAATGCCATCAGAGGCACTTTATATCACAGCTGACCATAACTGGTTCTATAATCATACCTTGTTTGATGTGGCAAGCGACTGGTACAAGCAGGGAGGGAAGATATTATTTATTGATGAAGTGCATAAATACCCCGGGTGGTCAGTGGAATTGAAAAATATTTATGATGGGTTACCCGAGATGAAGGTCGTTTTTTCTGCCTCTTCTGCTTTGGACATTTACCGGGGGGAAGCCGATTTAAGCAGGAGAGTCATTACCTATTTGCTTGCAGGACTTTCTTTTCGTGAGTTTCTGTTATTTACAGGAGGGATAAGTTTTGAGGCGATTACAATTGATGATATTATTAAGAATCATCAGAATATAAGCAGAATGATAACAGAAGATTTTCGTCCTCTACCTGCATTCCGGAAGTATTTGGAAGTAGGCTATCTGCCTGTAATTGCTGAAGGGGAAGATACCTATCTTATGAAATTGAAGCAGGTGATTAATACAATTGTCGATATAGATCTTGCCTATATAGCTTCTTACAATTCCGGAACTGCAATAAAGGTCAAGAAATTATTGGGGGTAATAGCAGAATCGGTACCTTTTAAACCTAATATTGCCTCATTGGCCAGGAAGCTTGATTTAAGCAGAGACAGTGTCTATCAATATATCTATCAGCTAAGAGATGCTAAATTGCTCAACACCATAAGTACTGAGGGAAAAGGTGTGTCAACCCTGCAAAAGCCTGACAAAATATTTCTGGAAAACAGCAATCTGGCCTATGCACTTAAGGAAAATCCGGATATTGGCAACATCAGGGAAACATTTGTTTTGAATCAACTGCTTAATGCAGGCCTAAATGTCAATTCTCCTGCTGAAGGAGATTTTATTGCTGATGGATTAACAATTGAGGTAGGAGGTAAAGGAAAGAATAGAAACCAGGTGAAGCATCTGGATAACTATCTGATTGCATCTGATAATCTTGAAACAGGATCGGGAAACAAAGCACCAGTCTGGTTATTTGGGTTTTTATACTGACATAAAGCATGATTCAGTGAGAATTAATTCAAGATCCGTTTTGGGTAACAGCCCAAATTAAGATCCCTGCATCCGCCTTCGGCGTCTGTCGGGGATTCTAACTTATAACGCAGGCTGCGAAAATATCTAACCTTGATTTAATAAGCATAATATAATCTATCAGAACCTTACAAAATAGCTGATGCTCGCTGCAAGTCTCCAGGCATTTACATAGTTGGAATCGTGGTTACCTCCCGGACTGGTATGGATAGAGTTGTCGACTTTTGGAGCAATTTGTAATCCGGGCCCTATAACCAGGTTTATCCCTGTATTATTCTTTAAATTTATTGTTCTGCCAGCTTTTGCAAATACCAATAGCCTTCTATCGTTGTTTCGATACTGAGCATAATCTCCAATATCATAGACAGAAGTTATGTTTCCATATTTTAGAAGAATAAATCCACTGTTTAAATACCATGTTCCCCTTGTAGTATCCCCTGATATCTTCGGAAAAATGATAAGAAAAATCTAATACATATGTCCATAAATTCGTATTCGAAATGATGTTTAATGTATTATCTGGTTTATAAACCTCATGTTTAACCGGGAAGATCTCGAACCTGAACTATTCTGATCCAGAGTCATAAATAAATATCATAGATTTACCTTAACACATTGATTACTAAATATTTTATATAACGATCAAATCGTTATATTTCAATTATTTAATACCTGTTATCACCAAAACCTGGCAAGAAACCTGGCAAGATTTTGGATCACCAGATTTAGGAAAGGGCACTTCATTTTAAAAGAAGAAAATATTATGTTAAATTTGTAAAAAATATTACTGGATGAACACAACGAAAACTCCTGCCGTAAAAGCTGATAAAGAGCCGCTGGAACGGAACTGGGCAATACCTGATCAGGTAGTTTCATTGGAAGAGATTCAGACAGCCATAAAGAGTGCTGAGGCAGGGCCATTTATGAAGGTTCAGGAAGCAATGAACGATTTTGAGCAATGGCTGATATCGAGAGAAAAGAAGTAGTTCTGTCCACTGCAGCCCAAGCCGATATCAAGGCTATCTTTGTATTCGGGGCTGAAACTTTTGGGTTCATTGCAGCGAAAGCATTTGTTGCCGAAGTATATATGAGCATCTGGGGCTTGGATTATCAGTACAATATGCATCCGGAATGCAGGTTCTTAATCACCAAAAACAAGATTTACCACAATATAATTCAAGGTAGTTATCTTATTATATATCGTATCACCAGCGAACGGGTTGAAGTGCTAAGGGTACTTAACTCAAGGGTGTCTATCAGGAAGATACGGGGAGCGAGAGTAACTAAAGTATAAAGACAAAATCATTACATTTCCATCATACCTTTATTAATCTCCCACGTTTTATTCATATCCAGACTCGCCAGAAAGTGATCTGTCACCTGTGCGGTAGAATGTCCCATCATCTCACCGATCTCGTCCCTGGACTTCCCAGATCGTTTCAAGGTAGTAGCGAAGCTGTCTCGAGAGGTCTTTAACCTGAGATCAACTTCGTGCCTTTGCGCCTTCGCGGCAAATAAAAAGACTTTTCGGAGCAGGCTCAACCTTGAATTGATAAAAGATCAGTTTATATTTTCTTAACTTACCTCTCTTTAATTTAATTTTTTCTTTTAAAATAAATTATCAAATTTATACTTTGACTATTCCGTGAATTAAAAGGAAATTAATCCGATATGAAAAACAAAGCGTGGGAAGATCTTGTGAAGATGATTGAGGGTAAAAAACTCAATTACCAGCCTGCAGGTTTTATTATTGACAGTCCATGGATTCCGGGATGGTACGGGATCTCGAATATCGATTATTATGCTTCTGATGAAAACTGGGTGAAAGCAAACATAAAGGCAATTAACCTCTTTCCGGATGCCTGGTTCCTGCCTGGTTTCTGGTCGGAATACGGGATGTGCACAGAGCCTTCAGCTTTTGGAGCAAGAATGATCTGGCTTGAAAAGAACCTGCCTCATGCGGAAAAGACCCTTCGCGCTGTTGAAGATATTGCCAGTATGCCGCAACCCAATATTAAAACTGACGGACTGCTTCCTTTCGTAATTAATCGTCTCAGAATCAGTGAACAGGAGATAAATGAATCAGGATCCCGGATTCGTTTTGCTATTGCCAGAGGTCCGCTGAATATTGCAAGTTTCCTGATGGGTACCACCGAATTTATGATGAGCCTTGCTATGAATCCGGATGAGGCGCAACATCTTATCGATAAGATTACAACATATATCTGTGAATGGATTGCTTATCAGAAAGAGTGCTTCCCGTCAATTGAAGGAATATTTATACTTGATGATATTATAGGCTTTGTCGGGGAAGATGAATTCAGGCAATTCGTTCTTCCTTCATTCAAAAAAATATTCAGTTCAATTGATGCAAAAGCAAAATTTCTCCATAATGATGCACAGGGACTGATCACAGCAAGGTTTCTTAAGGAGATGGGTATCAATATGTTCAATTTTTCATTCGAACATACAATGAGTGAGATAAGGGAACTGGCCGGGCCCGAAGTAATTCTGGTCGGGAATATTCCTCCAAGAGATGTAATGGCAGCAGGAACACCTGCTCAGGTAAAAGATGCCGTGAAAAAAGCCATGAGTGAAATACAAGATCATTCAAATATTATCTGGTCAGTTGGCGGCGGTATGCCGCCGGACGTCAAAGACGAAAATATCTTTGCATTTTTGGACTCAGTAAAAGAAAATTCAAAATGAGTTATTTATAAATATCTGTGATAATGTTGAAAGTTAAACTGTCATTATTAATCTGCTTGTTTGCAGTAGCGTCCTTGTTAGCTGTTCCGACGGCACAGAAACGTATTCTGGTTTATACAAAAAACGGAACCGGCTATGTTCATGATAACATAAAGGCAAGCGTTGAGGCTTTAAAAAAGATCGGTGCAGAAAATAATTTGATTGTTGATGTCTCTGACGACCCTGCTGTTATGACTCCCGGAAACCTCGCAAGATACAATTGTCTTGTATTTTCTAATACCAATAACGAGACATTCGCAACCGATGAACAGAGAAACGCATTTAAAGATTATATTCACAATGGTGGCGCATTTGTTGGTATTCATTCCGCTTGTGGATCGGAAAGACAATGGCCCTGGTTCTGGTCTATGCTGGGCGGTAAATTCAGGAGGCATCCGAACTATCAGCCATTCGATCTGAAGATCATTGACAAGAATAATCCCGCAACTGAAATGCTTCCTGATATCTGGAAGTGGAAAGACGAATGCTATTACCTTGATAATCTGAATCCTGACATTCATGTCCTGATGGTGGCAGATCTTAAAACTATCGAAGATCCACTGAAAGCTGAATTCCCCGGACAGGTTTTCGGAGATTATTTTCCACTTGCATGGTATCATATATTTGAAGGAGCCAGAGTATTCTATACTGCAATCGGACACGATATTGCAGATTATTCCGACCCCTTATATGTAAAGCATATTACTGGAGGAATCCTGTGGGCGCTGGGGAAAGAAGTTAAAAGTAAAAAGAGTCGCCTGACGCGAATTAATTTGTAACTAAAAGTCGATCCATAACCAACAAATCATGAAAAAACCGAACGAATTAACCAGAAGAAGTTTTGTAAAGACTTCAGTATTTGGGACTGCAGGTGTATTTGTTGCACCAATGATCGTACCATCATCTGTTTTTGGGAAGAGTGCTCCAAGTAACATTATCAATATTGGACAGATCGGCTTCGGAAGGATAGCTATGACGCACGACCTTGCAGAAACACTTGCATTCGATAGCTGCAGGGTAGTTGCAGTGGCTGATTTCGATTCAAACAGGGTCGCTAAAGGCAAACAGTTCATTGAGAATTATTATAACACTAAGTCTGGTTCCACGGGTTCCGTTAATGTAAAAACCTACGGGGATTATCATGAAATTCTCGCCGACAAAAGTATTGACGCAGTTATAATCTCAACTCCCGACCACTGGCATGCTCAACCAGCAATTGAAGCAGCCCTGGCGGGGAAGGATATTTATGTTCAGAAACCTACTTCTCTTACTATTGCTGAAGGACGACTTTTAAGTAATGTAATACAGAAAACGGGTGTAATTCTTCAGGTCGGGACACAGCAGCGTGCTATGCCACAGTTCAGGATTGCAGCTGAGCTGGTCAGGAACGGAAGAATTGGTAAGCTTCATACAGTGAAGATCGGGCTTCCCGGTGATCCATCAGGCCCTGAGGCTGCTGAAATGCCTGTTCCTAAGAATCTTAATTACAGGGGATGG